>CAISUR010000482.1 GCA_903888655.1 uncultured Bacteroidota bacterium
ACTATACCTACTTCTTACTTTTTTCTTAATATATTTGCAAATCAAATTTATAAAAAAATGAATTTATTTAATATACCACAAATCAAACATACTGAAAGTGGTAACTTTTTTTTGTTAGCAGGACCTTGTGCTATTGAAGGTGAAGAAATGGCGATGAGAATTGCTGAAAAATTAGTTTCTATCTCTGATAAACTTCAAATTCCGTACGTTTTTAAAGGATCTTTTAAAAAAGCTAATAGGTCAAGAATAGATAGTTTTTCAGGCATTGGCGATGAAAAAGCTTTAAAAATACTTAGAAAAGTATCTGAAACATTCAATATTCCCACTGTAACTGATATACATACTAATGAGGATGCCGCTATGGCAGCAGAATATGTAGATGTGCTTCAAATACCTGCCTTTTTAGTTAGACAAACTGACTTAGTTGTAGCAGCCGCAAAAACTGGCAAAACAGTAAATCTTAAAAAAGGGCAATTTATGAGCCCCGAAAGTATGAAACATGCCGTGCAAAAAGTACTCGATTGCCATAATGAAAATGTTATTGTTACCGACCGAGGAACAATGTTTGGTTACCAAGATATGATCGTTGACTATCGTGGAATTCCAACTATGAAGCAATATGCCACTACTGTTCTTGACATAACACATTCATTGCAACAACCTAATCAAACTACCGGAGTTACAGGAGGAAGACCTGATATGATTGAAACAATTGCAAAAGCAGGAATAGCTGTAGGAGTTGATGGAATTTTTATTGAAACCCACTTTGATCCAGCTCATGCTAAAAGCGATGGAGCAAACATGCTGCATTTGGACTATTTTGAAGATTTAATGACAAAATTAGTAGCCATTAGAAAAACGGTTAATCAATTTTAACTTAATCAATTTACTTTTTTCTACCAAATTGTAACCCGAAGCGAGTCAGGTTGATACATCTTACTTTCAGGTTTAATGTTAAATGCTTTTTGAAATTCTGGCACATTCGCTAAAGGTCCGTTAACTCTAAAACGCGCTGGTGAATGCACATCGGTCATAACTTGTTTAAGTAATGATTTATCAGTTGCATTAACCATCCACGCATAGCCATATGCTAAAAAATAACGTTTTTCAGGAGTTAATCCACTTATTACTTGTTTATTCTTGAATTGTTTAGTTTTCTTAAATGCTTCAAAACCCATCACAACACCACCTAAATCAGCAATGTTTTCACCTTGAGTGGCATCACCATTGACATTTTTTTCTCCAACTTTAAATTTATTAAATTGAGATACTATCAATCCTGTTTTAGCTTTAAATTTCTTTAAATCTTCAGCGGTCCACCAATTATTTAAATTTCCCTTGTCGTCGTATTGACTTCCTTGATCGTCAAATCCGTGCGTAATTTCGTGTCCAAATGTTGAGCCTCCAATAATACCATATAAAACAGCATCATCAGGCATTCTTCCTTCAAATCCTGGAATAATTATATTACAGGCAGGGACACAAATTTCATTGTTACTCGGATTGTAATAGGCATTATACGTTTGTGGAAACATATTCCATTCCGTTCTATCAACAGGCTTTCCGAATTTATGAATCATGAAGTTATAGCTCCATTGATTGACTGAAATCACATTACTGCAATAAGATTTTTTATCAATCACAACAGTACTCATGTCTTTCCATTTATCAGGATAACCAACTTTCATGACAATTTTACTTAATTTCGCTAGTGCTTTTTCTTTAGTAGCAGGACTCATCCAGTCCAGATTTTTAATTCGAATAGCATAAACATCTCTAATATTATTACCTATTTCAAGAAGTTTCTCTTTAGTTCCTTTTGGAAGATATTCGTCAACATATACTTGTCCAATAAGTTCTCCGAGCGAAGTTCCTGTTTGCTCCACTACTCTTTTCCAACGAGGCTTTTGTTCCTTAATGCCATTCATAACCGTACTAAAGAAATAAAAATTTTGATTTTCAATTTCTTTATTTAAATAAGAAGCATAATTGTTATATAAATCCCATTTTAAATAGGTTTTCCAATTGTCAAAAGAATAATTTTTCAATGTTGTATTAAACGCTTTGTAAAATTCTGGTTGTCCAACAATTACGGTATCCGCATTTTTGATATTCAAACTGGCAAACATTACCTTCCAATCGATATTAGATGTTATCGCATTTAATTGCGCTAAAGTCATTTTATTATAATTCTTAATCGGATCACGAAGTGCTTCAAGTTTTCGAGAACTTTGAGCCAATTCGGTTTCTATTTTCATAACTAAATCGGCATTGAAACCTGCTTTATCTTTTGTTTCTCCGGTCAATTCAAATATTTTAGCAATATGTTTTAGATATTCAGTTCTAATCTTTTTAGAATTATCGTCGGTATCAAAATAATAGGCTCTTTGTCCCAAACCCAATCCTCCTTGACTCAAAAATAATGCATTTTTAGAACTTATTTTATCATCTTGTCCTACATAAAAATTAAAAGCTGGAGAAGCTCCAATGGTATGTAAATGTCCCATAGTTTCCAATAAACTTGAAATATCTTTAATGGAATTTATTTTAGTAATTTCATTTTTTAATGGTGTAATTCCTGCTTTGTCAATAGCTACAGAATCTAATCCAGAAGCATAAAAATCGCCTATTTTTTGCTTATTACTGCCTTTCGGGGCGTTGGCTTCAGCAGATTTAATGCAAATTGATTTCACTTGATTATTAATCGTATCTTGAATCATACGAAAAATACCATTACTTTTTTCAGAAGAAGGAATAGGATGATTTTTAAACCAACCGCCATTGGCAAAGTTAAAGAAATCCTCAGAAGGATTGACAGTAGTATCGCGATTCGTTATTAAAGGGTCTATAAAGGTCTTTTCTTTTTTATTACAACCTAATGCGAACAAGGATATCATTATTATTGTTGTAATTTTTTGAATAATTTTCATTTTTAAAGTTTTAATTTGATATTTAGCTATACTATTGATAAAAATAGCATCCAAATCTAATGAATTTTCTTAGTTACAGAAAATAATTATTTTAAACAGAATATATTTACAATAATTTTAGCACATTCAACGTTGTATAAATACTAAATTGCACCAAAATTAAACTGTTATGGATAAAATCAAAATACTTTGGGTTGACGATGAAATCGATTTATTGAAACCACACATTCTATTCTTAGAAAAGAAAAACTATGAGGTTACTACATGTAATAATGGTCGCGATGCAGTTGATATTTTTGCAGAAAACAATTTTGATATTGTGTTTCTAGATGAGAATATGCCGGGAATGAGCGGTCTTGAAACATTGGCTGAAATCAAAGAAAAAAAATCTTCTACTCCCGTAATTATGATTACGAAGAGTGAGGAAGAATATATTATGGAAGAAGCCATTGGATCTAAAATAGCAGATTATTTAATTAAACCTGTTAATCCAAATCAGATATTGTTGAGTTTGAAAAAAAATCTTGACCATTCAAGATTGATTTCAGAAAAAACAACGTTAGATTACCAGAAAGAATTCCGAAAAATAGCAATG
>CAISUR010000483.1 GCA_903888655.1 uncultured Bacteroidota bacterium
CGTTGGTCGTTCTTTAGCTTCTATTTGTCGTTTTCGGTCTTTATTGAAAATATGGTCTGCCTTTTTTTTCATATAGAGTGTTTTAATATTTGAATTGGTTTGGTAGAATTTATTTGAATAATTTTCATGTCACGAGCTTTAGCAGCATTTCGGTCATTGTCAAAAAATCCGCAGTGATATGTAATTCCTTTTTCGCTTAATGATGAATACCATTTTTGATATTCTTTACTCCAACGCACGCCTACATAAGAAGAGGAACGGCTATGCGTATTGGTTGTGATTCTGTTTGCTCTATACATTATTGCTCTGTTTAAAAATCATATTACTTTGAATATGGAAGTCAGTCTTTCGGTAATTTACGGCTTTAAAAATTAGCCTTTACGCAAGCCGTTACCTCAACCGTTTTGAAACAATCATTACCGATGCCAACATCGCCGACAAGCGAGGATTCTATGTGAGGCAACCTTATTTTGTAGCGAGAGGAGGACTCGAACCTCCGACCTATTGGGTATGAACCAATCGAGCTAACCAACTGCTCTATCTCGCAATGTTGGGAGGATTTCTCCTCCCGTTCTCTCTGTCTTTCACCACCTATCCTATTTGCAACTAGGAAATAAATATTACTTATTACGTAATTCATAATACCTACTTGTCGGTGACTACTTATCGGTTTTTTTTGTGGAGAAGAACGGACTCGAACCGCTGACCGCTAAAACAATTCCCTATCTCTAGGCACTCTGTACACAAGCCTTAAATTATTTTAACCTACTCTAACCAACTGAGCTACTTCTCCCACCCTTGTCTGTTCCAAAGTGTCAAGCTACTTAGCTATTGAATTACAAATATAACATATTATGATAATTAATTGTATATTATGTTAGTTACAAAATAAAAAAATAGTGAAATAAACTTATAGGTTTATTTTTTGCCTTTAGATTTGTCAAGTAACGCTTTAATTCTTGCATCGATATTGATTTCGTCGTTAACCTCAACTGCTGGCGGGTTCTTCTGTTTATTGTCAGTTTCGTAGAATCCAATATGCTTATTGATTTTATCAATAGTCCAATCTTTGCCGTGAAGTTTCAATTCTATTTCACCGTATCTGTTTTGTTTAATAGACTCAACGCACATCAACTGCTCTTTGGTTAGTTTATCGAATGGCTTGAATCTTAATTCTTTTCTGAGTTCAACTCTAGTCGATGTAGTTGTTACGGCATTTTTACCTGTTCCTGTCGTAGTAGTTTCAATAATAGGAAATTCATACTCGACATACTCAACATATTCATCAATTCGTGAATTACGAAGAATGTTTAAATGGTTTAGGATTTCCTCATGTGTGATGTTAAATTGCTTATCTGCAATTTCGGATATTTTAGACTTTAATTCCTTTAGCCTTGTGGCTACCTTGATATTTTTCAGCAACTTAGAAGAAATCTCCCAAATGCTTTTTTCTTTCATTTTAGAAGTACTATAAACCTCCCGATAAGACTTTGAAGCATCGCCACTCTTAACGTAAGCCTGACAGAAAGCCTCTTGTTTGATTGTAAGGTTATTTGATTCCATAAGTCAATGATTACTAATTACAAAAGTAATATAAAATGTTATTAAATTGCATATTATGTTATAAAAGCCACATATCGATTTAAGATAGTGGCTTTTGTTTTAGTTGAGATTAAACACGTAATCTAATTGAATTTGTTGATACCATTGCAAAAGTGAAACGTCAACTACAATTGGACTTTGAATAATAAATGGTTTTATTTTAGTAAGGCTGTACCATCTTCTATTTATCCAATACCCTAAACTACCGTTGTTGTCTTTTAACTCTAAATATTTAGGCGTTTCTGTAATATCAAATAATACTTTATTTTTAAATGCAAAAGTTCTATTTTCTATTTTAAAATAGTTGGAATAAGTGATAAAATATTCGTTGTCAAGGGTTGGTGTCATAGTTTATAAGCGGTTAAGTAGGCATGTTGCTATAATAAAGAAGTTATGCGAAAGGCGCGAACGCCTTCCGCATAATGGGCGCGCCCTTCGCATAACTCGACGCTTGAAGAAATCAAGCGACTTCGTCAAGCGCGCGCCCATTGTATGTAATTTTACAGATGAAGCTGGTAAGAATTATCCCAA
>CAISUR010000484.1 GCA_903888655.1 uncultured Bacteroidota bacterium
GTGAAAAAGGAATTTTAAAAAGTTGAGTTACAACATACGAGATATAAAGAAAAAGGCTCTTTAAATAAAGAAGTTAAAAGAATAGTTTCCTAGTTAACTAAAATGTTATTCTAGTAGCTCGAAGACATTTTTCTTTAATTTAGTTATATTTGCAATTATGCAAGAAAAGAATTTATACATAATTGCAGGATGTAATGGCGCTGGAAAGACTACAGCTTCTTTTACTATATTACCTGAAATTTTGGATTGTAGAGAGTTTGTGAATGCAGACGAAATTGCAAAAGGACTTTCTCCATTTCAGCCTGAAAAAGTTTCATTTGAATCAGGAAGAATAATGCTTCATAGAATTACTGAATTAGTATCTCAAAATGAAAATTTTGCATTTGAAACAACCCTTGCCACCAGAAGCTATAAGAATCGAATACTTGACGCTAAAGAGAAACATTATAATGTAACATTACTCTTTTTTTGGCTTAAAAATCCTGAATTAGCAAAAGAAAGAGTAAAAACCAGAGTGCTTGAAGGTGGTCACAACATAGCAGAAGATGTAATTGAAAGACGTTATTACAAAGGAATTAAAAATCTTTTTGAAATTTATCTTTCAATTGTTGATCAAGCATTAATTTTCGATAATTCTGAAGGAAAGCATAATTTAATTGCAGAAATTTCTGCTACTGAAGAATTGAATATCATAAATGAAGTGAAGTTTAACGAATTAAAAAACTATTATGACTCCAGAAGCTAAAATAGAAAATAGAAATAAGATATTGAAAGGTCTTGAGAAAGCTTATGAAAAAATGCTTATTTTTAAAAAAGAACATAAAAGTGATCTTGTTATCATTCAAGACAACAAAATAGTTAAAATAAAACTATAAACAATAAGCAGTTCAGTTAACAGCTATTTACCCCAATAGCGAGACTTATGATTTATTTGGAAGCGAAAATAAACCTCTTTTTTCTTTCTTACTTTTAGATATTTTTTTGTCAGTGACAATGACTTCCGACACGGGGTTTGCAACCTTCAATTGCCATAAAGAATTCAGAATTAATTTCCCTGACTTATGTCAAGACCCAAAAGACTGCAATGCCGAAGTAAATTTCGAATCCCCAAAATGCGAAAGCATCGGTTTCAACCAACTAGCATATCAAGTACCAGTAGGAATCTACAACAATTTTGGAACAACAGCAACCATTACCTTTACAGCACCTAATGGCGAAGGTTACTTTGTACCCAATACGCTTACGCTACCACAATTAATGTCAAACCAAATCCTAACCTTTTATCCAAATAATAACGGATACCATGGAGGAAGTGTAGTAATAGCAATGCTAGTACATTTTAACGACGACATTTGTTATAGAGAACAAGAAATTAAATTTGACGACTGTTGCCTATTATGTCCAACACCAGTAGAAGAAACGGGCAAAGTAATGCTAGAAACAACTGCAGAAAATGTTTTGCGTGTAGCACCAAATCCAGCCAAGGCAGTTACAACAATTTTTTATAACTTTGTAAAAGACAACACTGCTAAAAAAATCGAACTACTAGACGTGTTAGGCAGAACCCTGCAATCATGGATCCCTACCGACAACAGTGGTAAAATTGAAGTAGACTGCACCCGCTATGCCAATGGACAATACCTAATTCTTATGAAAGAAGACGGTGAAATCATTGAAAAAGCCAAATTAATCACGAATTAAAATCAGCATTATGAAAACCAAAATAGTCACAAATAACAATCTATATCCACAATCTATATCCATGCAGTCTCCCTCTCCTTTGGAGAGGGTTGGGGAGAGAAAATCAATATCCATCCAGTCTCCCTCTCCTTTGGAGAGGGTTGGGGAGAGGATAATCATAACGCTATTTTTAATTACATCCTTGTTTGTAAACGCACAATCTTGGCAATGGGGCAAACGCGGGGGCAGCACAGACCAGCTAGATACAACAGGTAGCACTAGACAAGAAGAAGTTTTTGGAATAGTAACCGATAGTAACAAAAATATTTACACCATTTCGTATGTAGGCAAAAATAACCTGAATGTAGACGGAAACCCCAAGACCAACTTTGGAGACGATACAACCTTAACCGATGTATGTTTAAGCAGTTTTTCGTGCGATGGCACCTACCGTTGGTCTAAAATTTTTGGAGGGGGGGGATATGATTTTATGAGGTCTATTCAAATTGATGCCCAAGATAATATATACGTAGTTGGTTGGTTTGGCACTTGTGAATATAATTCGGCTTATCCTCCAAGAATTGATAACGATTTTATTTTACCTCAAACACCTTCTGAAAATTGCAGTTTAACGTATATAGCTAAATTCAGTAGTAGTGGAAATTTACTGTGGATAAAAAGACCTCAAGATAGTACTGCTTCACAACAAGGAGCACTCATTGGGATGTCCACAGATAGTGCAGGAAATAGTTATGTTTTAGCCATGTTACAACCAGGTACTTATGCTAATGGAGTTTTTACAGCTACAGTAAGTGGTACTTATCCACTATACCTTTTAAAATATGATACCAATGGTAATTTCATTAGCGGTTCTTATTTAGATATTCAGGTTACAGGAGGATTTTCAGATATTAAATTCTCTCGTAATCCTTACAATGGTTATTACTATCTTACAAGTAGTAAAAGTGATACTAGTGACACAGCCATTGTAGGAGGTCAAACTATTGCTAATACTGCTTTTTTAGCATGTTTTAATGATCTTGGGCAATTTCAATGGGTAAGGCAAAATTCTTATGCTTCACCAGGTGGATTAACTTTCTACAACCTCTCTTTTGATGCACAAAATAATATATATATAGGAGGAAGATATTTAGGTTTTGGTTTAGATACTTTCATTGGTTTTAATGATCCTGTACCCGGCATACCCGGCTTTTTAATGAAAGTTAATCCTACAGCAGACACATTACTATGGTCCACCTATAATAATAAAGGAACCTCCAATTATGGTGCGATAATTCTAAATGGAAATGAAGTAGCATATACAAGTTATTGTTTTGACCCAGATTTTGCTTGGGGTAATCAAACATTAGTTGCTACAGCTGCACAGGGTCAAGCCACAGAAGTTCTTTTAGCTCGTTTTAATAAAGATACAGGAGCTTGTATAGGGTTGTCAAAAATACCAGGAGACGTTGGTTACGATGATAGAGGTACTGCTCTAGCAGTAGATGCCAATGGTGATTACATTCTTGGCGGTGGCGTTGGTCATCAACTAACCTTTACAACAAATAGTATTATAAACACAGGTTCCCAAAGCGATTTCTTTGTAGCTAAATACAGCACCAGTGTATGTTCCTTAAGCACCAAAGACTTCAAAGAACAAGGCTTTGAGTTAGCTCCAAATCCTATTGAGAGTACCGTAAAAATAGAAACCCAAGAAAACCTAACTTACGCTCTTTACGACATCACAGGAAAAGCAATCAAACAAGGCACCATCACCCAACAAGAAAACACCATTGACTTCGCCCAACTAACAACAGGAACCTATATTCTTGAAACAACAAACCAAGAAGGAGCTGTTAAAAAAGTAAAGTTATTGAAGAAGTAAAGTACGAGGTAAGAAATAAGAGGTACGAGAAAAAAGTAATGAATCTTAATTTCTTAATGGTTTAAAAAAATCTGTGTAATCTGTGTAATCCGTGGCAAAAAAAAATAGTGTTTAAATAAAACAATCTCAATATGAGAAAAAACTATACTTCCTTATCGACAATGCTCGTGCTATTGGCACTATTGTTTGGTATTTTTTATGTCATGATGCCACAGGATTACGACACTACCGAAGCACCTCTATCCGATTTTTCAACCAAACGCGCCTTTACGATAGTAAAAGAGCTATCCTCTAAACCCCATTTTGTAGGATCTAAAAATCATCAAGTAGTTGCAAACTATTTAGTAAAACAATTGCAAGGATTAGGGTTAGAAACTTCCATTCAAGAAGGCTTTACCATGACCGAAAAAGGTACTTTGGTGCGTTCGAAAAATATCTTGGCACGCATCAAAAACACCTCGACTGCGCTCGGTGTGACAAAAAACACTAAAGCCTTGTTGTTGCTTTCTCATTATGATTCGGCGCCGCATTCATTTTCTTATGGTGCGAGTGATGATGCAAGTGGTGTGGCAACTATTTTAGAAAGTGTTCGGGCTTTTTTACATTCCAAAGCCAAACACAAAAACGATATTATCATCTTGTTTTCCGATGCCGAGGAGTTAGGATTAAACGGTGCTGCACTTTTTGTAACACAACACCATTGGGCAAAAGATATCGGATTGGCTTTAAACTTTGAAGCGCGTGGTTCTTCAGGACCTAGTTATATGTTGATGGAAACCAATCAAGGAAATGCGAAAATGGTAGATGCCTTTGCTGAGGGAAAGGTGAACTATCCTGTGGCTAATTCGTTAATGTATAGCATCTATAAAATGTTGCCCAACGATACCGATTTGACCGTTTTTAGGGAAAGCGGAAAAATTCAAGGTTTTAATTTTGCTTTTATTGATAGTCATTTCAACTATCATACCATGCAAGATACCTACAATCATTTGAATCCAAACACCTTGGCACATCAAGGCACGTATTTGTTTCCGTTGCTAAAACATTTCTCCAATGCTGATTTAACCAATTTAAATTCAGCCGAGGAGAAAGTATATTTTAGTATTCCTTTTACGTTTTTGAACTATCCGTTCTCTTGGATTTTACCAATGCTTATTATTGCTTTCACTTTAGTTTTCGTCTTTTCTTTTATCGGATTAGGAAAACAGCTGTTGCGAATGGATGAAATTATTAGAGGGTTTGTGCCGCTATTAGGTTCGTTGTTTGTTTCGGGTATAGTGACTTATGTATTTTGGAAATTACTGCTCGGATTCTATCCACAATACAACGACATCCTTCAAGGATTTACCTATAATGGTCACGATTATATTTATGGATTTGTAAGCATAACGATAGCAATTTGTTTTCTTTTTTACCAAAAGGAATCAAAGCGAAATGCCGAAATGAGTCAGATGATTGCTCCGTTGATTGTTTGGTTGCTGATTAATATTGGAATTTTTATTAAACTACAAGGCGCCGGATTTTTAATCATTCCGGTACTTTCAAGCGCACTAATGTTGGTATATTATGTGTTGACACAAAAATCCAATAGAGTTTTAAATATGGTGTTTGCACTTCCTACGTTAGTCATTATTGCACCATTTATTCAGATGTTTCCTGTTGGTTTGGGATTAAAAATTCTTGCAGGAAGTTCGATTTTAACTGTGCTAGCGTTTACCTTACTGTTACCTATTTTTGGTTCGTTTACACAAAAAAGACTCTGGGCAAGTGTTTTCTTTTTGGTGGCTATTGGATTTTTTGTAAAGGCGCATCAATCATCAGGATATGTCTATGGAAAAGCCAAACCAAACAGTCTGGTTTATCTGTTGAATGGAGATACTTATAAGGCTTATTGGACAACTTATGACACCAATTTAGACGAATGGACCAAAGGCTATTTAGGGGAACATCCAAAAGATGGAAAACCGTTAAACACTAATAAATTATATAGCAAATACGGTTCGGAATTCACATACATGGCCGATGCTCCATTAAAAAAAATTGCCAAACCAACTATCGAATTTGTCAAAGATTCCACTGTAGGTACTATGCGTTATTTAAAGATTATAATTACGCCTAATCGAATTGTAAATCGCTATGATATTTTTGCAAATGAAAAACTAAGCATTACAAATCTTAAAGCCAATGGCGTAAAATCAATTGATTTGATGAGTAACATCATAAGCCAAAATAGTAACAAATTGTTAAGTTATTATGTGGTAGATAATATTCCTTTGACTTTAGAATTTTCAATAACAAAAAATCAAAAACTGGATATGACTTTAATAGAAAGTTCGTTTGATTTAATAACTAATCCACTATTTAGTATGGCGAAACGGCGCGATTGGATGATTCCAACGCCTTTTGTTTTAACGGATGCTGTGGTTATTAAAGAAAACATTAAACCAAGTGAAAAACTAAAAATTATAGCAGATTATTTGCCTCCAAAAAGCAACACTCCTATTATGACGGATACATTGAAATAAGGAGCCTAGCAATAAACAGATTTTTACGAATTAAAAAACTTTGTGCTTTAGTGCCTTTGTGGCAAAATTAAAAACTTTTATGAAACAAATTAGTATTTTGGGTTGCGGTTGGTTGGGATTACCTTTAGCCAAATCATTACTAGATAATGGATATTCCGTTAAAGGTTCCACAACCTCTTTGGATAAAATATCGGTGTTAAAAAATGCCGGAATAACTCCTTTTAACATAAATTTGAGAGAAGATAAAATTGAAGGAGAAATAGATTTATTCCTAGTAAATTCAGAAATTCTAATTATCGATATCCCACCTAAATTACGTGGAAATTTGAAAGATACTTCGACTGCTCTCGGTATGACATTTGTTGAAAAGATTCAAACATTAATGCCATTTATTGAAAAATCATCAATAGAAAAAGTGCTTTTTATAAGTTCAACATCGGTCTACGCTGATGACACTTCGACTGCGCTCAGTGTTACAGAGGAAACAAAACCTTTTCCCGATTCAGAGAGTGGTAAACAATTGTTAGCTGCTGAAAGGCTGTTACAAAGTAATCCTAATTTTAAAACAACTATAATTCGGTTTGGTGGACTGATAGGTGTTGAAAGGCATCCTATAAAATTTCTTGCTGGCAGAAAAAATATTGAGAACCCAGAGAGTCCGATAAATTTGATTCATCAAGAGGATTGTATCGGCATTATAGAGAAAGTTATTCAAACCGATACTTGGAACGAAACATTCAATGCTGTTGTGCCTTTTCATCCCACTCGAAAAGACTATTATACTCAAAAAGCAATCGAATTGAATTTGCCCATTCCCGAATTTAACGACAGCAAACCTTCGGTTGGAAAAAAAATTGTGAGCACTAAAATTGAAGCCGTTTTGGGCTATACCTTTAAAAAAGAATTATAATGACCTTAAACGATTTGATTGGAACATTGGGCGTTGGATTAATACTCCTTGCTTATTTTTTAAATATGTTTTCATTAATAAAAAAAGACGGAACGTTATATTTTTCTATAAACATTCTTGGTGCTGGGATAGCCTGTTTATCCGCGGTTCTTATTCATTTTATGCCGTTTATAATTTTGGAGGCAGCATGGGTAATTGTGAGTGTTGTTGGAATAATAAAAAGCATAAAAGCATAAAATTACTATTGTAAACCGATATCTTTTTCTTCACTCTTTCTGGAAAACGCAAATTTTTTTGTTTGCTTCATATTATAAAGATTAGATTTTTTTTTCTTTATTATACTTGGTTTACAACAATAAGTATAAATTTGTATTCAATTGCATAAATCAATGAGAATCATTAAATCATCAAATTCAAATTTTCAAAAGAACACCGATAATAAAACTCAGCTAGTTTTAGAATTTTTGACAGCCTTGATTTTAATTGCTCTTCCGCTTCAAAATATTTTTGTAAGTATCGCCACAATTGGATTTGTTGTTTCCAGTATTTTTTTGAAAAAAGAAAGGTTTAACTTTAAGATTGCTTTTTTAGTTCCCATTTTGTTTTTTACCATCATGGCAATTTCTTTGTTTTGGACAAAAGATTTTGAAAATTCACTTTCAGGCCTTCAAAAAGCATTGACTTTTTTAGTGGTGCCGGTAGTTTTTTTTGTCATACCAATTTTTTCAAAAGAATCACTAAATCGAATATTTAGGCTTTATAGTTTCGCAATGGTTTTATATGTTATACTGTACATTACAATTGCAGGCATTAACTTTTCAAAAACGCAAAACACCAATGCTTTTTTCTACAATAATCTAGTTCCAGAAGATCCTGGTGCAATTTATATGTCGGTTTTTGCATCGTTTGCGTTATTTTATTTTGTACAATTAAATCATAGAGAAACCATAGAAAAAGCAGCTTTATCTGTTGTTACGCTTTTTCTTTTTCTTCTTTCATCCAAAAGTATCATTACAGTTGATTTTATAATTATTGTTTGTTATTATGCTTTTTTTGCAAAAATATCATCTAGTACAAAAATGTTGACTATTGTTTCTGTATCACTTTTTTTATTCTGTTCAATATTTTTTGTAAAAGAGGTTAGAGAACGATTCATCATTGAATATGAGACTGCTTTTGTGGATAACACACTCAAAAACTCTTTAGAAAAAGTAACCGATAAAATTCATAATGTTACTGTAAAAGAGGCTTGGAACAGTAAACAATTTCATCAAGATGATTTCTTTCCAGGAACTGCATTAAGGGTGTATCAAGCCCGAATTTTTAAAGAATTGCTTTTAGAAAAAAAGATTTTTTTTACAGGTTTTGGAATAGAAGCTTCTCAAGAACAAATTAGAATTAAAGCGAAACAAAACAATTTATTTTATGATTATGGAGAATATAATTTTCATGATCAATACATACAAACTTTTGCCGAATTAGGAATATTTGGTTTTATTGTTTTGGTTTTGATGCTGTTTTTAAATATTAAAAATGCATTTACCAAAAAAGATTTCCTTCATATTGCTTTTGCAATCACAATGATAATGTTATTTTTGTCGGAATCATTTTTTTGCAGACAAAGAGGAATTGTATTTTTTGTACTTCTTTTTTGTCTGTTTAATTCATCCAGAAATGACAGAAGTATAAAACAATGAAAAGAGTATTAATTACTGGCGCTGCAGGTTTTCTAGGTTCACATCTTTGTGATCGGTTTATAAAAGAAGGATATTTCGTTATAGGCATGGATAATTTGATTACGGGAGATTTAAAAAACATAGAACATCTTTTTAAAATAGAGAATTTTGAATTTTATCATCATGATATTACAAAGTTTATTCATGTACCAGGTAATATAGATTATATTTTACATTTTGCTTCTCCAGCAAGTCCAATAGATTATTTAAAAATTCCAATTCAAACGTTAAAAGTAGGTTCTCTTGGAACCCACAACTTGTTAGGTTTAGCACGAGTCAAAAAGGCAAGAATACTTATTGCCTCAACATCAGAAGTTTATGGAGACCCATTGGTTCATCCTCAAACAGAGGAATATTATGGTAACGTAAACACCATAGGGCCACGAGGAGTATATGATGAAGCCAAACGTTTTCAAGAATCGATAACGATGGCATATCATACTTTTCATGGAGTAGAAACTAGAATTGTTAGAATTTTTAACACGTATGGACCAAGAATGCGACTCAATGACGGACGTGTAATACCAGCTTTTATTGGACAAGCTTTAAGAGGAGAAGATTTAACTATTTTTGGCGACGGAAGCCAAACCCGTTCTTTTTGTTATGTAGATGATCAAGTAGAAGGAATCTTTAGATTATTACATTCAGATTATGTTTATCCGGTAAATATTGGAAATCCTGATGAAATTACCATTAAAGATTTTGCAGACGAAATCATAAAATTGACTGGAACAAATCAGAAAGTGGTCTATCATCCGCTTCCAATTAACGATCCTTTACAGCGACAACCCGACACTACAAAAGCCAGAGAACTATTAGGTTGGGAAGCCAAAGTCTCAAGACAAGAAGGAATGAAAATCACTTATGAATATTTCAAAGCGTTACCAAAAGAAGAATTATTAAAAGAAGAACACAAAGACTTTTCTAAATACATTTCTTAAGTGCAAAGACATACCGGAAGATTCTCCATATATATTCGACCATTTTCTTATTTACTAGATTTAATAATAGTTAATTTTCTAGCATATGCTCTTTTAATAAATTCTTTAAACGGGTTTTATTATCATTTTTTTATTTCCTTTTCTTGGGTTGTAATATCATGGAATGTTGGTTTTTATGAGGTCTATCGATTTACTAAAGTATCAGATATTCTTGAAAAAATCGTTAAACAATATGCGGTTTTTACCATAGTAAATTTTGCTTATATCGGTTATTTTTTAAAAATTTCTGAGCCTTCGTTAATTTTGAAATTTGTTTCTTTTGCCTTAACATTAATTGCCTTTGAAAAATTATTTGTTTACTATTTTTTAAGACGTTTTCGGGTTGTTTTTGGTGGAAACTTCAGAAAAGTTATAATTGTTGGATCTGAAAGTAACATCAGCGAGTTAGCCAATTTTTTTAATGAAAATCCTAATTATGGATATAAATTAGTTAAAGTTTTTGATGTAAAAAAAATAAAAAAACAGCAAATTGATGAATGTTTACATTTTGTTTCAGAAAATAAAATTGATGAAATTTATTGTTCGCTTACGGATTTATCAAATACTGAAGTTAATAATTTTATTGATTTTACAGACAATAATCTGATAACATTAAAGTTTTTACCTAACGAGAAAGAACCAATAGCGCGAAATCTTAAACTTGATTATTACGGCTATATTCCAATTATTTCATTGAGAAACATTCCCTTAGACATAGGATTAAATAAAATTATTAAAAGAGGTTTTGATCTTATTTTTTCAATAATAGTCATAGTTGGAATACTATCATGGTTAATTCCAATTTTGGCAATAATTATTAAATTAGAATCCAAAGGGCCTATTTTTTTTAAAC
>CAISUR010000485.1 GCA_903888655.1 uncultured Bacteroidota bacterium
TCGTTTCCCATCTGGAGTATACAACGTAATTGTAACTCAAGGTGATAACACTAAAACACTTCGTGTTATTAAAAGATAGGTTCTAATTGAATCTTGATACTATTAAACCCCTCCACACTGTGGAGGGGTTTTTTATTGGTTTTTTTGTAATTCTATTTTGAAAAAGTTAAATTATAGTACAGCAGATTACATCATGTTTAAAGAATATTATAAAACTTTCAAATTTGCTTTTTTACATTATTTATTTTCATTTATAAAGCATATTATTTTATAGTAAATAAATAGTATTAATTTGACATTGATAGATTTCAAATAATTATATTTGTTATATTAATTTATCTTTAGGAATGAATATAAAAAATGCTCAATTAGAAGTTGATAACTGGATTAAAAATCATGGAGTTCGTTATTTTAATGAATTAACCAATATGGCGCAGCTTACCGAAGAAGTTGGTGAAGTTGCTCGTATTATTGCTAGACGATATGGAGAACAATCTGAAAAGGAATCGGATAAAAATAAAGATTTGGGAGAAGAATTGGCAGATGTAGTATTTGTAGTTTTATGTTTAGCCAATCAAACAGGAATTGATCTTCAAATAGCTTTTGATAAAAAAATGGATTTAAAAACTAAGCGTGATCACCATCGTCATCATAATAATGAAAAACTGAAATAAACTGAAGATTATTAGTTTTTTTATTTCCTTTTTTGTCAAGACATCTTTATGAATATAGTTCTTCAAAAGTCATCCATTAACAAGCAACAATTAGCATTACAAATTACAGGCTCAAAATCAGAGACTAATAGATTGTTATTGTTAAAAGCATTATATCCGAATCTCCTTTTGGAAAACACCTCCGTTTCTGATGACTCCGAAGTGATGTTTGCTGCGTTAAATTCCAATTCGAGAACAATTGATGTCCATCATGCAGGAACTGCTATGCGTTTTTTAACGGCTTATTTTGCAATTCTAGAGAATGCAGACGTTTTAATTACAGGTTCTTTTAGAATGAAAGAACGTCCCATAAAAATTTTAGTGGAAGCATTGCTACAACTCGGAGCAGAAATTACATATACTGAAAAGCAAGGTTTTCCACCTCTAAAAATTGTTGGAAAAAAACTCATAAAGAATAAAGTAACAATAGCAGCCGATGTGAGTAGCCAATATATTTCAGCGTTGTTGTTAATTGCTCCAAAACTAGAAAATGGATTGGATATACAATTGGAGGGATTTATAACCTCTATTCCTTATATAAACATGACATTGGGAATTCTAAACGAACTAGGAATTGATACTTCATTTAAAAATAATTTAATCTCAATTAAGCCTTATAGTAAAGTATCTAATCCAAATTTTATTATCGAAAGTGATTGGAGTTCTGCATCTTATTATTATTCTATTATAGCTTTATCTCCTTTACATACCGAAATCTCATTGAGCAATTTTAAAGAAAAAAGTTTGCAAGGAGATGCTGTTTTAAAAGATATCTATATAAATTTTGGAGTTGAAACCACTTTCATTACTAATGGAATTAGACTAAAAAAAATAGAAAATACGTTTCACAACATAAATCTTGATTTAAATTCTTCA
>CAISUR010000486.1 GCA_903888655.1 uncultured Bacteroidota bacterium
CATCACGCTCAAATTGCAATCCAACATCAAATCCAAATCCCCATGAATTCGCAAAATTCCCTATTACTCTTCGAATAATTTTGGTATTTACGCCATATTGAAGTCCTGAAAATTTTAATTTCCTAGCATAGGAAAAGGTTAAACCGTAATCAGCAGTTGAAAATTTACTGATTCTATTGTAATCTATATTTCCATTGCCATCAATAAGCTGTGTTGTGTTTAAAATATCATCTACTCCAAAACGAATTAACGATAAACCCCAAGCACTTTCATTATCAATAGGTTTTGCATAAGCGGCATAATCATATTGTGCGATATTGGCAAAATAACTGGCGTGCATAAAAGCAACTTGACCATCTTCAATCTCCATTAGACCAGCAGGATTCCAATATACGGAATTAACATCCTTAGTATGCGCAACCGCTGCATTAGACATTCCAAGTGCCGCTGCATCAACTCCAATATTCATAAACTCATTAGAGTATTTTCTAACCGATTGCCCCACAGAAACTATGGAAAATAATAGAAAAATGAATCCCTTTTTTTTCAATTGCGATGTTGTTACAAACCGAAGTTTATTTATTTGTTGTCAAAAATAGAAATTATTAATGAGGTTACTTATTACTTTGGAAAAATAATATCAAAGCATAGCGCGTTTAAAAATCTCTAGTAAAAACGTGCTTGTCTTTAACTTATTGTGCTAAATTTGTCGATTATAAAATAAAAAAGATGACCTTAAAAAAACACATTCCCAATATAATAACGTTACTTAACCTATTCTGCGGCTGTATTGCAATAGTCATGACTGCTGAGTTACAATTTGAAATGGCTTTTTATTTTGTTTGTTTAGGAATCTTTTTTGATTTTTTTGATGGCTTTTTTGCTCGAAAATTTGGTGTTTCTGGTCCTCTTGGTGTTCAATTAGACTCACTTGCTGATATGGTAACAAGTGGAGTTGCTCCGGGATTTGTAATGTTTTGTATGATGTCGCTTAACGATTTTTCTGCCACTAATTTTTTTCCTTATTTAGGATTTATAATTACTCTAGGAGCTTGTTATCGTTTAGCAAACTTCAATATCGATACTCGTCAATCGGATTCCTTCATTGGTCTACCAACCCCTGCCAATGCCCTACTTATAATGAGTTTGCCTGTAATAATTCAATATAATTCAATTAATTTTATCGGAGATTTATTATCTAACAAATGGTTTTTACTTGTTATTATTGTGTTCAGTACTTTTGTAATGAATGCCGAAATTCCGCTATTTTCCTTAAAAATAAAAGATTTCAGTTTTCAGAAATATAAAGTACAAATTGGATTTTTACTTATTTCAATACTTTTGATTTTGACGTTACAATTTCTTGCTATTCCTTTAATAATCATCACGTATGTTTTATTGTCTGTTATGAATTCACTATTGACCAAAAAATAGATTTCAATAAACTACATAAGATTAATGACAAAAAGAGTTTCAAGAAAAACAAATAGTAGGAGAAGATCAACGAAAAAGAATAAAACTGTTTTTTCTACACAATTTTACATTATTGTACTTCTTCTTTTTGGTGTTTGCTTCACCACCTACCACTACAGAGAGGCTTTGCTTTATTATTTTGGTTACAAAACGCATAAAATATCTAAAGAAGACATAGTTGCGCAAGCTAGAATATTTCAAGTATTACATAAATACAAAGATCGAGTTGTTGGATTTGATGTTTCCCAATTTCAAGGGGACATTCATTGGGAAGAAATCGATTCGGTGGAAGGATTTAAATTAAATTTTGTTTTTGTTAGAGCCACTGCTGGAAGTGATAAATTAGATTCAAAATTCAAAGAAAATTGGGAGCAAGCTAAAAAAAATCATTTTATTCGTGGAGCGTATCATTATTACCGACCCAACGAAAATTCATTAGAACAAGCTCAAAATTTTATTAAAAACGTTACGCTAGAAAAAGGCGACTTCCCTCCTGTTTTAGATATTGAAAAATTATCAGAAAATCAATCAACCGATAGTTTGAAGGTGGGTTTAAAACGTTGGTTAGAGGCTGTCGATAGGCATTATAATAAAAAACCAATCATTTATACCGGCGAAAAATATTATAATGATTTTTTGAAAAAAGAATTTAAAGGATATACTTTTTGGATTGCCAACTATAATTTTTTTGTAGAAAATATCAAAGACGATTGGTTGTTTTGGCAATTTACAGAAAAGGCGAGAATTAAAGGAATTTCAGAACAAGTTGATATTAATATCTTTAACGGAACACCAATGATGTTACAATATTTGATAATTCCAAATTAGATTTGTACCTTTGTTTAATAAATTTGACTTTTCGATGAACAAAGTAAAACAGCAGTTCAGTATTAAAGATTTAGAAAATCTTTCTGGAATTAAAGCCCATACCTTACGTATTTGGGAAAAACGGTATCAAATTTTTAATCCAAGTCGAACCGAAACGAATATTAGGCTTTATTCTCTTGATGAATTGCAAAAGTTATTAAGCATTTCTTTTTTAAATGGTTATGGCTATAAAATTTCTCGTGTTGCCGAATATTCAGAATCAGAATTGAATAAACTAGTAAAACAAGTCTATTCTGAAAAAACCAATGCAGGATTTTCCATTAATGTGTTAAAAGTTGCTATGCTGAACTTTGATGCAGTACTATTTAATGAAACTTATCGAGAACTGTCTAAAACCAAAAATTTCAGTCAAATTTTTCTTCAAGTTTATATTCCGTTTTTACGAGAAATTGGAATGCTTTGGCAAACAAATGCTATAAAACCAATTCATGAACATTTTATTAGTTATTTGATTCATCAGAAGTTAATTGAAAATATAAGTTTAATTCAAACCGAGGAACAATTAATTAACAACGATAGAACTATTGTTTTGTTCCTTCCTGAAAATGAAGTGCATGAAATTTCATTAATGTTTATAAATTATCAGCTTATTAGTAAAGGATATAGAACCATTTATTTGGGATCGAGTGTCCCATACAATGATTTATTAGAACTTAATAAATTTTATGACAATGTTCAATATGTTTCTTATTTTACAATTATGCCTCACATTGACAATGTAGATAATTATTTATCTGATTTTCAAAAAGATATTCTTGATAATAATTCAAGTAAATTATACATCTCAGGAAATCAATCCAAAAAAATTGACACAAAATATCCATCAGTTTTTAAATTTGATGCTATTGAAGATTTAGTAGATTCAATTTAACTTTTGTTCAATCTTCACGTGTTCGATAATAAACTAATTTTGTTAAACAAAATAAAAAAATGAAAATTGCTATAATTGGTTCTGGTTTTTCATCTTTGGCAGCTTGTTGTTATTTGGCGCAAGCAGGCTATGATGTGACTGTCTATGAAAAAAATGCTACTATTGGCGGAAGAGCCCGACAGTTAAAAGACAAAGGTTTTACTTTTGACATTGGTCCGACATGGTATTGGATGCCTGATGTTTTTGAAAAATTCTTTAACGATTTCAATAAAAAACCTTCCGACTATTATGCTTTAGAAAAGCTTTCGCCTGCCTATAAAGTGTATTTTGGCGAAAATGATGTTATTGATATCGCTGATAATTTGAAGGATATTGTTACTACATTCGAATCAATTGAAAAAGGTAGTGGCAAACAACTTGAATCATTTATTGGGGAAGCCAAATCAAATTATGATATTGCTATCAAAGATTTGGTGTATCGACCAGGTGATTCTATTGTAGAATTAATTACTTTGGAAACCGCAAAGCGCGTAAGTCAATTTTTTTCTACTATAAGTAAAACTGTCAAATCTAAATTTAAAGATTACAGATTACAACAAATTTTAGAATTTCCTGTACTATTTTTGGGAGCAAAACCATCCAATACTCCTGGTTTTTATAACTTTATGAATTATGCTGATTTTGGTTTAGGTACTTGGCATCCCAAAGGTGGTATGTATAAAGTGGTAGAGGGAATGGAGCGTTTGGCAATAGAATTGGGGGTAAAATTTGAAACCAATGCTAATGTTGAAAAAATTAACGTTGAAAATAATAAAGCAGTCGGTTTGGTTGTAAATGGATTATCTTTAAAAGCAGATGTAGTTCTCAGTGGTGCAGATTATCATTTTACAGAAACATTATTAGAGCCATTTCAACGTCAATATTCTGAAAAATATTGGGATGCTAAAACATTTGCTCCCTCTTCATTATTATTTTATGTTGGTTTTGACAAAAAAATTGAAAACGTCAATCATCATACGTTGTTTTTTGATGTTCCATTTGAACAACATGCTAAAGAGATTTATGATACCAAACAATGGCCCAAAGAACCATTGTTTTATGCCAGTTTTCCAACTAAAACTGATGA
>CAISUR010000487.1 GCA_903888655.1 uncultured Bacteroidota bacterium
AAATAATTTTTCATAAGCAAGATTTATCGTTTAAAAGTGTGCATAAAATAGATATAAACATTTTTTAAATCGTATTTTAAATCGTAAAAATAATAAATATTTACATGCAAGATTCTTAAAACGTATTAAACCGAGAACCAATTTAATTGAGTTAGAATATTTTTGTTAAATACTGATAATGAAATCACAAACACATCCTGTCAAATTAAAACAAATAACTATTATCCTAGTAAATCAAATTTTAATAAACTATCTTTAATAGTCACTAAACAAATTCGATTTATTATGAAAAAAAACATGGGTAGCATTGATAAATTACTTCGTCTAATATTGGCCGCTATTGTAGCTGTTTTATATTTTATGGGAATCATTTTTGGAACATTAGGAATTATACTTTTGGGAATAGCATTAGTATTTGCTGTTACAAGCTTTATGAGTTTTTGTCCGTTATATGTTCCTTTCGGCATAAACACTTGTTCTAAAGAGGAAAAATAATTATTTGTAGGATTCTATTTTTTTAATACTTTTATAATAATGAAAGTAGTAGACTTCCCTTTAATTAAAATTACAGGCTGTTTTGTATTAGGACTTATATGTGCTCATTATACAAAATTTCCTTTTTTTCTTGTTTTAAATAGTCTGCTTGTTGGATTATTTACTTTGTTATTTGTCTTTTTTTTCTCAAAAAAACACCCAAATTTCAAATCATTTTTCGGAATAATTGCGCTAACATTGTCATTTTTTATCGGTGCTTTTACCCTATGCTCTCACAATCAAACTTTAAATCACAACCATTATATTCATCAGTTGTCTAATCTTGATAAAAAGTGTGTTACTGAAATTAGCATTAAAGAAAAGTTAAAGAATACAACTAGCAACTTTAGATATGTTGCTGATGTTATTTCGTTAAACGATCAAAAAAGTAGTGGGGAAATAATTTTAAATATCAAAAAAGAAAGCGCCGTTCCAACTTTAGAAATTGGTTCTCATTTAAAAATAAATGGCTCTCTGTACAAAAACAAGTCTCCGAACAATCCAAATCAATTTGATTACAAAAGTTATTTAGAAAACCAACAGATTTACGCGCAACTTTATACTGAAGCAAAATATATTAAAACGGGTACCATTGTAGATAAATCGATCTCTTATTATGCTAGTAAATTGCGGAATAAAATAATTTATAATTTAGAGAAACACCATTTCAGTAAGAAAGAATTGAGCGTTGTTGTAGCATTAATATTAGGACAGCAACAAGATATTTCACCTGATGTCGTACGAGATTATCAATATGCGGGCGCCGTTCATGTGCTCTCTGTTTCGGGTTTGCATGTGGGTTTTATTCTATTATTTGTAACTTTTCTATTAAAACCGTTTCCCAATACAAAAAAAGCCTCTTTAATTAAACTCTTAATTGTAATTCTATCTTTATGGAGTTTTGGAATATTGGCAGGTTTGGCTCCATCAGTGGTTCGTTCGGTAACGATGTTCTCATTCGTGGCGACAGGAATGTTCTTGCGCAGGAGCATCAATATTTATAATACGCTTGCAGTCTCTATTTTGGTTATTTTGCTTTTTCAACCTTCCTTTTTATTTGATGTTGGATTTCAATTAAGTTATACAGCATTGTTCTTTATTGTTTGGCTACAGCCTTTTTTATCCTCTATTTGGACTCCGAAATATAAAATTACATCCTATTTATGGGATATTGTTACCGTTTCTTTTGCTGCACAAATAGGAACTTTCCCATTGAGTATTTATTATTTTCATCAATTTCCAGGATTGTTTTTTGTAACCAATTTGGTTATCCTTCCAGGAATGTCAATTATTTTAGGAATCGGTGTTATTGTCATGGTCTTTGCAGCTTTCGATTTTGTTTGGATGCCTTTATTGAAAGTACTAGAATGGTGTATTTGGCTGTTGAATAAAATTATTGCTTGGGTAGCGTCATTTGAAGATTTCATTTTTAGGGATATTTCTTTTAGTTCTTATTTTATGTGGAGTTGTTATATTTTGATTTTTAGTTGGGTCATTTGGTTCAAAAAACCTAATTTTCAAAAATTGGCAATAGGGCTATGCGCTGCAATTTTGATGCAACTTACGGTCTATCAAGCCAAGTACTTGTCGAAAAAAGAAAATGAATTAATAGTGTTTCATAAAAAAGGGACAACATTGATTACAGAAAGAATTGGCAACAAATTAAAAGTATATAGTAATGATAGTTTGTTTAATTACAAAAACGAAAATCAAATTTTGAGACCCTATATGGTTGCTAATTTTTGTGAAATAACTTCTACAAAGCGATTATCGAACTTGCTTTTTTTCAATAATAAAAAAATCTTGATAATCAATGAAAACACCTGCTACACCAAGGAAAGCCCGGATGTATTAATTTTGGTAAATTCCCCTAAAATAAATTTAGAACGATTATTTATCACATGGAAACCAAAGCAAGTGGTTGTAGATGGTTCTAATTTCAAAACTTATTGCACTATTTGGAAAGCTACTTGCAAAAAATTAAATATTCCTTTTCATGACACGAGCGAAATCGGATTTTTCAAGTTATAGAAATGTGATTTAAAAAAGTATACATTGCATTAAGAATTTAATATCGCAAATTTCATGGCACCAATATTTACCTTAAAATAAAAATCACTTGTTTTTTTAAATGAGAGATAGAAAAATTGTTTTTAATACAAAAAAACTGCTATTATTTGTAAATTTTTCACTAAAATTGAAGTCTTTTTAAAATCAATCATAAAAAATGAAATCAATTAAAGTTATCGTTCTTTTTCTATTAACGGGTATTTCGGTTGTAGCACAACAAAAAATAACGGTTGAAGATATTTATACAGGAGCTTTTCGTGCGAAAGGAATGGACGAATTGCAGGCAATGAAAACGACCAATCAGTATACGGTTTTGAATTCAGATCGAACTACTAGAAGCCAACAAATCGATTTATATGACTATGCGACTTTAAAGAAAGTATCAACCCTTGTTGACACTAAAACAAGTGCCTCATTGGTCAGTGGAATTGATAGTTACACGTTCAGTCCCGACGAAAAGCAAATACTTATTGCAAATAATACGACACAAATTTACCGTCACTCCTTTACCGCTGATTACTACTTATATAATATCATTACAAAAACCACTATCAAATTATTTGAGCAAGTACAAGAACCAACATTCTCGCCAGATGGTGCTAAAATAGCTTTTGCCAAATCTAACAATTTATATATTTATGATTTGAGTTCTAAAAAAACTATTCAAGTAACCATGGATGGAAAGAAAAATGCCATTATTAACGGAATTACGGACTGGGTGTATGAAGAAGAATTCGCATTTGTTCGAGCTTTCGATTGGAGTGCCGATAGTAAAAAACTGGCTTACATCCGTTTTGACGAAAGTGAAGTTCCTGAATTTTCCATGAATATTTACAAAAAAGATTTATATCCTACGGTTGAAACATTCAAATATCCGAAAGCTGGCGAGAAAAATGCTACTGTTTCTTTGTATGTTTATGATGTTACAGCAGCTGGTTCTAAAGCTATTAATTTGGGGAATTATTCCGATTTTTATATTGCTAGAATGAAATGGACCAATGATTCCAATATACTTTCTGCACAAGTATTAAACCGCCATCAAGATAATTTAGATTTATTATTTATTGATGGGAATTCTGGTTCGACCAAAATTATTTTGAACGAAAAAGACAAAGCATATGTTGACGTTACCGATAATTTAACGTTTTTAAAAGACAATAGTTTTATTTGGACTTCGGAACAAGATGGTTTCAATCATATTTATTTATACGACAAAACGGGTAAGTTAAAAAACCAAGTTACCAAAGGCAATTGGGAAGTAACTTCCTATTATGGCTTTGACGAGAAAACGAAAACCGTTTACTTTCAATCAACTGAAAATGGTTCTACCGTTAGAGATGTTTATAAAATTAGTTTAGACGGTAAAAACAAAGTAAAACTATCGCAACAAGTAGGAACGAATTCGGCGACTTTTAGTCCAAACTTTGAGTATTTCATCAACACCTATTCTTGTCCGACTGTCGCACCAACATATACTTTAAATACTTCCAAGGATGGAAAGCAAATTCAATCAATTGTTGACAATAAGGAACTAGAAGATAAATTGAAAAAGTACAATTTGCCAACCAAAGAATTCTTTGAATTGACTACTGAAAAAGGAAACAAATTGAATGCTTGGATGATCAAACCAAAAGATTTTGATGCTACAAAAAAATATCCGGTTTTTATGTATCAATATTCAGGCCCAGGTTCGCAGCAAGTGGCTAAAGATTGGTTAGATACCAATGATTATTGGTTTATGATGTTGTCTCAACAAGGGTATATCACCGTTTGTGTAGATGGAAGAGGGACTGGTTTTAAAGGTGCTGCTTTCAAAAAAATGACGCAAAAGGAATTAGGAAAATATGAAGTAGAAGATCAAATTGATGCCGCTAAAGTAATTGGAAATTATAGTTATGTAGATAAAACTAGAATTGGTATATTTGGCTGGTCGTTTGGTGGATTTATGGCGAGCAATTGCATTTTGAAAGGCGCCGATGTATTTAAAATGGCTATTGCTGTGGCTCCGGTTACCAATTGGAGGTTCTATGATAGCATTTACACGGAGCGTTATATGCAAACACCACAAGAGAATGCGAGTGGCTATGATGAAAATTCACCAATAAATTTTGCTAGTAAATTAAAGGGGAATTTCCTTTTAATTCATGGAACAGCTGATGATAACGTGCATTTTCAAAATTCAATGCAATTTATAGAAGCATTGGTTCAAGCCAATAAACAATTTGATTGGGCAGTTTATCCAGATAAAAACCACGGAATATATGGCGGTAAAACCCGAATTCAGTTGTTTAACAAAATGACAAATTTTATTAAAGAGAAACTATGATAAATTATCAAGAAATAATCAAACGTAATCCAAACAAACGATTTGGAAAACCTTGCATTAGAGAAACAAGAATTTCTGTTTATGATGTTTTGAATTGGTTGGCAAATGAAATGTCTATATCAGAAATAATTGCTGATTTTCCAGAGTTAACTGAAAAAGATATTTTGGCTTGCTTGGCTTATGCAGCAGATAAAGAACATAAGATAGAAAGTGTATAATGAAATTGCTATTTGACCAAAATATATCTTTCAGAATTGAGAAGAAATTATCTTCGATATTTAATCAATCAAAGCATGTTTCTAATTTGGGGTTGATGAATGAAAATGATATAGATATTTGGAATTATGCCAAAAAATAAAACTATATAATGGTCACTTTTGATTCCGATTTTTATGATATAAGTATCATTAATGGCTGTCCGCCAAAAATAATATGGATACGAAAAGGAAACTTAACAACTAATCAAATTGTTCTGCTTTTAGAAGAGAAGCATTTAATAATTAGAAATTTCATTATCAATCCAGAAAAACAAGATATCGCGTGTCTTGAAATAGATTAAAAAAAACTTTAAACTAACTAAATACAAACTAAAACTAATTAACAATGAGTGAACAAGTAAAAACAGGACATCCAAAAGGACTTTGGGTATTATTCGGAACCGAAATGTGGGAACGTTTCAACTTCTACGGAATGCGAGCAATTCTTACTTTATTCTTAGTAAATTCTTTATTAATGAAAGAGGAAGATGCTTCCTTAATTTATGGAGGATTTCTCGGACTTTGTTACTTAACTCCAATGTTAGGGGGATTTATTTCCGATCGTTTCTTTGGAAACAGAAATTGTATTTTACTTGGTGGATTGATGATGGCTATAGGACAATTTTTATTGTTTTTTAGCGCTAGTGTTTTTGGTTCTAATATTGGTCTTGCTACTTCTTTAATGTGGACTGCACTTGGGATTATTATTTTTGGAAATGGTTTCTTTAAACCTAATATTTCTTCAATGGTAGGAAGTTTGTATCCAAAACAAGAAAAATCTAAATTAGATACTGCCTTTACCATTTTTTATATGGGAATTAACTTAGGTGCTTTTCTAGGTCAATTAATTTGTCCAATAGTTGGTGATGTAAAAGATTCAGGAGGGATAAGAGATATTCATGCTTTTAAATTTGGTTTCCTTGCAGCTTCAATAGCAATGTTAATTGGTACGGCTGTTTTCTACTTCTTAAAAAATAAATATGTAATTACACCAGAAGGTCGTCCACTAGGCGGTTTGCCAAAACACAATGTAAATGAAGATTACGAAGAAGGGGAATCACAAAAAGCAGTTTTCTCACAAAAAGCTTTACTTGGAGCAGTTGTTGCCTTTTTTGTTTTAGGTGCCTTTTTCCATTTTGTTGTAAATCAAAACTGGATCTATACTGTAATTTATTCAAGTGGTATCACTTTAGCAGGATTAATTATTTCTGATACATCTTTAACGAAAATAGAAAGAGATAGAATTTTAGTAATTTATATTGTTGCTTTTTTCGTCATATTTTTCTGGGCTGCATTTGAACAAGCTGGTTCGTCATTAACTTTTATTGCTGATAACCAATGCGATAGAAATTTCTTTGGATACAACATGCCACCGTCAATGGTGCAAATCTTTAACGGATTATTCGTTGTAGCTTTTGCAGTTCCTTTTAGTATGTTATGGGATTATTTGAGAAGTAAAGAAAGAGAACCAATTTCTCCAGTTAAACAAGCTGTTGGATTAGGATTGGTTGCATTAAGCTACTTTATCATTGCTCACAATGTAAAAGATTTAGGAAATAATGGTTTGTTAGCTATTAAATGGTTAATTCTTTTATATTTAATTCAAACATGCGCCGAACTTTGTTTGTCTCCAATTGGGTTATCATTAGTAGGTAAATTATCTCCTAAACGTTTC
>CAISUR010000488.1 GCA_903888655.1 uncultured Bacteroidota bacterium
TGTTCACAGGAAGGTTTTTCAAAGAACTTATTTTTCCTCCTTTTCAATTAAATGAATTCATCAGACAATGCTATGCCGTTGGATATAAATCATTGCCCCTGGTAACTATTACAGGATTTATCATGGGATTAGTGCTTACCATTCAATCACGCCCAACGATGACCAAATTTGGAGCAGAGTCGTGGTTACCAAGTATGGTTTCTTTATCACTAATAAGAGAAATTGCTCCAGTGATTACTGCCTTAATTTGTGCTGGAAAAATTGCCTCTGGAATCGGAGCCGAATTAGGTTCTATGAAAGTTACCGAGCAAATTGATGCGATGGAAGTTTCGGCGATAAATCCGTATAAATATTTAGTCGTTACTCGAATTTTAGCCACCACATTAATGGTTCCCATATTAGTGTTTTATGCTGATTTTATTGGAATTTTTGGTGGGTATATTGGCTATAATGTTCACAACAGCATGAGTTTTTATAGATATTTCACTGGTGTATTTGAACATATTGAATTTTTAGATATAATTCCCGCAACAATCAAAACCTATTTCTTCGGATTTTTTATTGGTTTAATAGGTTGTTATAAAGGCTTTAATGCTTCAAACGGAACGGCAAGCGTGGGACAAGCTGCCAATTCTGCTGTAGTAACTGCTTCCTTATCAATATTTATTATTGATATGTTAGCAGTTCAAATCACAGACTTTTTTTTCTAATATGTTATGATAAAAACAGTTCCCATAATAGAATTTAAAAACATTTTCAAATCATTTGAAGACAATAAAGTATTAAATGGAATCAATTTTAATGTTTTTGAAGGAGAAAATTTAGTGATTTTAGGTCGTTCAGGTTGCGGAAAATCCGTCGCTATTAAATGTATGGTCGGTTTGATAAATGCTGACAAAGGCGAGATCGTTGTCTTTGGAACAGATGTTACTAAGTTGAATAATGAAGCATTAAATAAGGTTAGAAAAAGAATTGGATTTCTTTTTCAAAATGGCGCTTTGTACGATTCTATGTCCGTAAGACAAAATTTGACATTCACTTTAAAGCATCATTCCAAAATTCACTCAGATATGGACATTGAAAAACAAATAATTGAAACATTAAATAATGTCGGACTTAAAGAAGCGATTGATTTAATGCCATCCGAACTTTCAGGTGGAATGAAAAAAAGAATTGGGCTGGCTCGAACCTTAATCATCAAACCAGAAATTATTTTGTATGACGAACCAACAACGGGTTTAGATACCATAACGTCGAGGGAAATCAGCGATTTGATTTTAGATATTCAAAAAAAATACAAAACCACCTCAATAATTATCACACACGATTTGTCTTGTGCCAAACGAACTGCAAATAGAATTATGATTTTAAAAGATGGTGTAATTCATTGTGAAGGCAGCTATACAGAACTAGAAAATAGTAAAGACGAATGGGTAAAATCGTTTTTTATTTAATTAAAAATAGGAATTATGACTAATAAATCAAATTATACGGTAAAACTTGGACTATTCGTCATTATAGGATTAACTATTTTCATAAGTGCTATTTATTTTATTGGAGCTTCTATGAATTTGTTTGGTTCTACAATCCATTTAAAAACTAATTTTAAAAATGTAGGTGGTTTAAAAGTTGGAAATAACGTTAGATTTTCAGGTATAAATATCGGTACTGTAAAATCAATTGCATTCGTGTCGGATACAACGGTTGTCGTAAATTTTGTGATTCAAAAAGAAATACAAAAGTTCATTAAAATTGATGCCTTAACAAGCATTGGTTCCGATGGTTTGATGGGTGATAAAATACTTACGATCTCTCCTGGGACTTCAACCAATAAAATAGTAACTGAAAACGATTTTATTAAATCTACTAAAGCTACTGAAATGAATGATTTATTAAAGAGTTTGAAAATAAGCGTCGATTATTCTCAAATAATCACGAAAGAACTTGCTGATTTCAGTTATAAAATGAACCATAATAAAGGAATTATTTCAAAATTATTGACTGATGAAACCTTTGCAAATTCGCTTGAGATTACTTTAAATAATTTAAAAAACAGCTCCAATGAATTTTCTACTTTTTCCAAAAAAATGAATGATAAAAATGGTTTAATTTCTAAATTATTGACCGATGAATCCTATTCCAAATCAGTGGAAGCAACACTTTTGAATTTCAAAAAAAGTTCGGATGAATTTTCAAATTTTACCAAAAAGATGAACGCTAATACTGGTGTTATTCCAAGATTATTGACCGATGAAAAACTAGCAAAATCAATCGACACCATAATCGCTAATACACAAAAAAGCACCAAAGATTTAGATGAAACGATCAAAGCAGCTCAAAATAATTTTCTATTAAGAGGTTATTTTAAAAAACAAAAAAAAGCAAAGGAGAAAGCTGTAAAACAACAAAATAATCTGTGAAAAATATAACTTAAACAAAAATAGCTGCAACAAACTAACATAGCCAATTCGTAGTTTTATACTCTTGCAAAAATTAATTTACAAGATAAAAATATACAAAATGTCAACAGAAGTAAAAGAAGCAACACCTAAAACTGCTGCTACAGAAAGTCAAAAAGGAATTGATAATCACAAAAAAGCGGCTATGCATTTGGAACAAGCAGCTAAACACCATCATGAAGCGGCCAAATTACTTTTAGAAGGAAATGACGAAAAGGCTTGTGGTTGTGTTGCGAAGGCACAAGGACATTCGATTCTTGCCAAAAAAGCACAGAAAAAAAATCTAAAAAAAATGGCAGTTAGCAAATAATTCCATCTCTTTAAACAACAAGGCACCAACAAAAATTGGTGCTTTTATCATTTTATATTGTTTGATTTCAAGAAGTAACTTAACTTGTTTTCAAATCAATTTTAGTTAAATTTGTCCAAGATATTTTTTGAAATGGGAAATTTTAAAAATCGCTGGAACATCAAATCGAATTGGCAAGTCTTTGTCATTATTTTGGTATTCGCAATTACAGGCTCCTCTGCAGCGATGATTTCTAAACCCATTTTACATGGATTAGGAATTACAAAAGAAACACACCACATTTTACTTTATGCATTACTTTATATTGTGATTATATTCCCCATTTATCAAATTCTTTTAGTGAGCATCGGATTTCTTTTCGGGCAATTCAAATTCTTTTGGTCATTTGAAAAAAAAATACTTCGAAGCCTCAAGCTAGGATTCTTTGTTGATTTTTTTGAAAAATAAAAAAAAGGAACAATACTGCTCCTTTCTTTACTAACAATCATATTATAAACTAACTTTTATTTGGGTTGATTGATTAAGTTAAAAAAGTCATTTCGATTTTCTTTTTCATTAAAAACTCCACCATATTGTATGGTTGAAGTGTAACTTGATTCATCTTTTATTCCGCGACTTGACACACAAAGATGCGTTGCTTCCATCACAACAATAACATTTTCGGTATCTAAAACAGACTTCAACTCGTTGAAAATTTGCATAATCAATCGTTCTTGAACTTGAGGGCGACGCGAATAATAATCCACAATTCGATTTAATTTCGATAATCCAATAACTTTTCCGCTAGAAACATACCCAATATGTGCCTTTCCAACGATTGGCAAAAAGTGATGCTCGCAAGTAGAATTAAAACTGATGTTGGCCTCTACCAACATTTTATCGTAATGGTAACTGTTATCAAAAACAGATATTTTAGGTTTATTTGCCGGATTTAATCCCGAAAATATTTCCTGAATAAACATTTTGGCTACACGATGCGGCGTTCCTTGCAAACTATCATCCGTCATGTCCATTCCCATTTCTAACATAATACTGTGAAAATGTTTCTCAATATTTGCCATCTTTTCGGCATCCGATTTATCAAAAGCATCTGGTCGTAAAGGAGTTTCGTCCGATGTCATTTGATGATTATCGCCAATCAATTCGTAAATTTCTTTTTCAATTAATGTGTTCATGGCTGTTTTTTTTAAAATTTTGTTTAACAAAAGTAGTTAAATATTAAACAAAAACATAATTTTAACTCATATTTATAATTTACTTACAAATAAATAAAAGCTATAGTTCATTTTATAATCGATGATTTCTTTGTTTCTTTGTAAAAATGTTTGCTATGATTCAAGCTAAAGATATTCATAAATATTACGACCAACTTCACGTGTTGAAAGGCGTTGATTTACATATTAAAAAAGGAGAAATTGTTTCCATTGTAGGAGCCTCAGGAGCAGGAAAAACAACTCTTTTACAAATATTAGGAACTTTAGATAAACCGTCAACAACTGCAACTTCATCACTGCATATTAACGGCGAAGACATTCTCAAAATGAGTGATAAAATCTTATCCAAATTCAGAAACGAACATTTGGGATTTATCTTCCAATTTCATCAATTATTACCTGAATTTACTGCATTAGAAAACGTTTGCATTCCTGCTTTCATCGGCGGAAAAGAAAAAAGCGCAACCGAAATAGAAGCCAAACGTTTATTAGAATATTTAGGATTATCGCACAGAATCAATCACAAACCTAGTGAACTTTCTGGAGGAGAACAGCAGCGCGTTGCCGTAGCAAGAGCCTTAATCAATAAACCCGCTGTGATTTTTGCCGATGAACCTTCAGGAAATTTAGATACGGTTTCTGCTGAAAATTTACATCAATTATTTTTTCAACTTCGGGACGAATTCGGGCAAACCTTTGTGATTGTTACCCACAACGAAGAATTGGCAAATATGGCTGATCGAAAATTAGTAATGGTGGATGGTTTGATTTCAAACTAATTCTTTCCTAGTAAGCAATCATTTTCAATGGATTTTACACTTATAGATTTTTTTTGCAAATGAATAAATCCGAACTCAAATCTTTCCTTGACGAAAAAGTATCATTATACAATAATCCAAATTTCATTGAAAGTGATCCAATCCAAATTCCACATAGTTTTTCAATAAAAGAAGATATTGAGATTTCAGGCTTTCTGGCGGCAACCATTGCTTGGGGAAATCGAAAAATGATTATTTCAAACTCCAAAAAAATGATGGATTTGATGGGAAATTCACCTTATGATTTTGTCATGAACCATCAAGATTATCATTTGGAGCAATTAGAAAATTTTGTTCATCGAACCTTCAACAGTACCGATTTAATCACTTTTGTAAAAGGATTACAAAATATTTACAACAATCATGGTGGATTGGAAGCTGTTTTCTCCAACAACATTGAAGATAATTCAACACAAAAAAGCATATCAGAATTTAAGAGAAATTTCTTCCAAATTAAACATCAAAATCGCACTCAAAAACACATCTCCGACCCACTTAACAATTCGGCAGCCAAACGTATCAACATGTTGATTCAGTTAAATAATGTAGTAATGTATTAAAGCATTCTTTACGACTTGAAATTTTCTACTTTTATTTTTGGAACAGCACCAAGATGGCTATTTAGAATAATTGACATAATGTCTAAAGTCTTTTGTTCGTGTTCTATTGGAACTAATAAACCATCGTGCATTGTATAAGGAATAATATTTTGGTTGACCAATTCTCTACATATTTCATCAATGAATATTTTGCTTTCTATAAGTTGTAATTCTATTGCAAATTGCTCGTAATTAACTTGCTTTATTTTTTCAATCAGCGAATATATTTCTGGAAATCCAGCCTTAAATACTTTCTTTACTTGCAAATAATGGTCGTTTTCTGAATAGGCTATTTGCATCCATATTTCTTTACATTCATTCCTTGACAAACTATAAAGTTTTTGTAAACATTCATACCATTGACCTGATAATGTAATTTCGGAGTACCATCTAATTTCCTTTTTCAATTCGTCAGACGCAGTATCTAAATACGATTTTAGAATAATATTAAAGAGTACAGGTTGCGAATTTGATAGGTCTAAATAAGACATGTTTTCAAAGCCTAAAATGAACTTTCTCAAATCCGATGCCATATTGGTCAAGTTGGTATCTAATCGCTTGTTGGTGTCGTTTCTATTGAACCGAAGCGACTTATTGAGGCTTCCGTTATACAAGCTATTAATAGATGAAATTCGAGAAGAATATCGTTTGTGTGCCGATACCTTTTCTTGCTCTGTTCTGGACTGCTCAAGCTCTATATTATATCTATTGATTGAGTGTTTCATAGCACCATCATAATCAATTTTGAGGTTCTTTTTATAGTAGCTCCCCATTTTCTTTATGTGTGTTGGTGAATTGTTTATAAAAGTGGAATCATCTTCATAATCACGAGTAAGGAACTTGCTATTGGTGTTTGTAATTAGTACTTTAATTCTGTACCAATTATTGTGAATCCCATTTTTTTGATTGCCTTCAATCCCATTGACAGCATGGGTTTCAAGAGTTATTTCTATGTTATCTCTTATACAATAGGTATCTATTACCTCTTTTATTTCTTGTGATTTAATTTCGTTTTCTTTTAACAACCTTGTATTAAAATCTACGTAAGCATTTATAGTATGTAAATAATAACTTGTTGCTTTTCCTTCATGGTAATTATCTCCCCAAATAATATTATTCATAACTAACCAATGCGAATAATTCTTGTAATTATTCCCATATTTCAATTGTAAATAAATTGATGACATAGGATTAAAATGAAAAGGATAATCCTCATGTTTCCTTTTCTGATTAGACTTAGAAAGTATATCGTTGATAACAGCTAATCCAATTATTATTTCAGATTCTTTATTTGATAATGGTGAAACATATGCTGATAGAAAAAGTAAATCAACTATTTCTTTGGGTAGAAGGAAGCTTCTAAATTTCTTGTATTTAGTACTCATAAGATTGTATTCTTGCTTTATTATAATAATCTTGCATCTTTTAAACTGGGGCAAGAACCAGATGGAGCTAACATCTGGACCCAGCATCGAGAAAACTCTCAATATCCTAAATATAATCACAGATACTAAAAAGTCAAGTATTTTTCACAATTATTTTTATTTAAGCACGTAAATACTTTATAACGGTAGCACGTATATATTGTGAAGGTTGTGTATGTAAATCATTGTAAATAATACTTATTTCAGTTAAAAGTATAGATATGTTCAACAACGTTGAATCAAATATTATACTTTAAATTTATTATAAACGGAATTAA
>CAISUR010000489.1 GCA_903888655.1 uncultured Bacteroidota bacterium
TAATTTTTTAGTAATGTTTTTTTAGATTTAAAAAAAGAAAAGTATATTTGATGCACTAAATTTTTTTAATTATGAATTCGAGAAATCCATTTTTCAAAACCAATTCTTACACTAAATCATCAGAAACTTATGATGCTGTTGTAATTGATAATGAACAAACGATGACAGTTGGCGGCACTATTAACAAAAGTTTTATGCTTTTATTACTTTTGGTTGCCGGAGCGACAATCACGTGGAACATGGCATATAATGGACAAAATCCATTTGCATTTATTATTGGAGGTGCTATTGTTGGAATAGTTTGTGTATTGATTACTACTTTTAAACCCCAACTTTCGACATACTTATCGCCAGCTTATGCTGTTGCTGAAGGTTTATTTATTGGTGGAATTTCAGCAATTTTCGAAGTAATGTATCCAGGCATTGTTATTCAGGCGGTAAGTTGCACATTTGTAACTTTTTTAGTTTGCTTGGCGTTGTATAAATTTAAAATTGTTCAAGTAACCGAAAAATTTAGGTCTATTGTTTTGGCGGCAACTCTTGCTATTGCGGTATATTATTTATTTTCTTGGTTGTTATCAATGTTTACTAGCTTCCAACCTGTTCATTATGGTAACTCTCTGACTAGCATTGGCATTAGTGCTTTTGTTATTGTAATAGCAGCTTTGAATTTGTTTTTAGATTTTGACCAAATTGAAAAAGGAGCCGCTCAAAAAATGCCAAAATATATGGAATGGTATGGCGCCATGGGATTAATGATAACGTTAGTTTGGCTTTATATAGAGTTTTTACGATTATTATCGAAACTAAACAGAAGATAATTTTTATCATAATGTATAGCCCAGCAGCAATGTTGGGCTTTTTTTATACCCAATATGATATCAATAATTTGATTCTGTAACAAATAGAACCAAAAAACTACTAACCCTAAATCATTAACTTTACTGTTTAATTACTAAATAACAATAAATGAAGAATATTAAAATCACTCTTTTGGCTGCAACGGTGCTATTGGCATCGTGCAACAAGCAACAAGAACTAGTTTCAGGTATTACTAAAAAAAACATGGATACTCTTGTTAAACCCGGAGATAACTTTCAAGAATACGTGAATGGAACTTGGTTAAAAAAGAATAAAATTCCAGCTGACAAATCATCTTATGGTTCTTTTGATATGTTGTATGATCAATCGCAAAAAGATGTTAAAGCCATTATTGAAGAAGCTTCTAAAGGAAGTTTTGTCAATGGAAGCGACCAACAAAAAATAGGAGATTATTATGCTTCCTACATGAACAGAAAAGAGCGTGATGCCAAAGGAATTACTCCTATTCAACCCGAATTAAAAAAGATTGAAGCCATAACCAATTATTCCGAGTTAGCTTCTTATTTTGGTAAAGCGAATAGAACGGGAGTTGCGATTCCGTTTGCTATATCGGTTAATCAAGACTTTAAAAAACCAAATGAATACACCTTAATGACTTGGCAAAGTGGATTAGGGCTTCCAGAAAGAGAATATTATCTTCAGAATGACGCAAAAATGGTTGACGTTCGTAAGAAGTATTTAGCTCATATCGAAAAGATGCTTACGTTAACAGGCATGTCTACTCCTGCAGAAAGTGCTGCTAAAATTATGGCATTAGAAACTTCAATGGCCAAAGTTCAAATGACTAAGGAAGACACTCGCGAAACGGCAAAATTGTATAATAAATATGCTACAAATGATTTAAAAACGTTGATGCCTGACTTTGATTGGAATGCCATGCTTAAATCTGCTGGAATTGAAAATCAAAAGATTTTGGTAGTTTCACAAGTAGAATATACTAAAAGTTTGAATGGAATAATCAAAAATACACCATTAGACACTTGGAAAACTTATTTAAAATGGAGTTTGATTAATAATGCTTCTGGGCATTTGACTACAGAATTAGACAAAGCCAACTTTGAATTTTATGGTAAAACTCTGTACGGAACTGAAAAACAACAAGACGATTGGAAAAGAGCTGTTAATGCTGTAAACGGGAGTTTAGGAGAAATCGTAGGTAAAGTTTATGTTGCTAAACACTTTTCTCCAGAGGCAAAAGAACGTATGGTAGGTATGGTGAAAAACCTATTGAAAGCATATGCTGAAAGTATTAAAAAACTAGATTGGATGAGTGAAACTACAAAAAAACAAGCATTGCAAAAAGTGGATAAATTCATGATTAAGATTGGATATCCAGATAAATGGAGAGACTATTCCAGCTTGAAAGTAGTTAAAAATGATTTGTATGGCAATGCAGAAAGAGCAACGGAATTTGAATACAATCGATTGTTAAATAAATTAGGAAAACCTGTTGATCGAACTGAATGGGGCATGACGCCACAAACAGTAAATGCCTATTATAATCCATCATTAAACGAAATTGTTTTTCCTGCAGCGATATTGCAACCACCTTTCTTCAATTTGAATGCCGATGATGCTGTAAATTATGGTGGCATTGGAGCCGTTATTGGTCACGAAATTGGTCACGGATTTGATGACCAAGGAGCAACTTTTGACGGGGATGGAGTGATGAGAAATTGGTGGACTCCAGAGGATTTAACTAAATTTAAAGCAAAAACAGAAGCTTTAGTGGCGCAATACAGTGGTTTCAAAGCATTTCCTGATTTGAATGTAAATGGTGCTTTTACTTTGGGTGAAAACATCGGTGATTTAGGAGGATTGAGTATTGCAATCAAAGCATACAAAATGAGTTTAAATGGAAAAGAAGCACCAGTAATGGATGGTTACACGGGTATGCAAAGAGTTTTCTTAGGATGGGGACAAGTTTGGTTAGATAAACAACGTGAAGAAGCATTGAGAAGTCAGATTGCTGGCGACCCGCATGCTCCTGCAAAATTCCGTATCAATGGAGTGGTTCGTAATGTGCCGGAATTTTATGAAGCCTTTAAAATCAAACCTACAGATTCATTATATTTAGCTCCTGAAAAACGAGTTAAAATATGGTAATTTTAAATTAATCACTTAAAGCCCAGCATTTTTGTTGGGCTTTTTTTGTAGTACTTTTGTAGTTCTTTTCATAACTTTAAAATGAAGAAATTTAGTTCATCGTTAAAAATCTTAAAAAAGATATAATTTATAATATTCGAAAAATATTATAGTTATCTTTGCGTTATCTACAAAATAGCATAAAAAAAACATGAGCCCTTTATTAAATAAAAAAATATCGATACCTTATATAGTGCTTATTGTAGTTCTCTCAGCAGGAATTACTTTTGGAATAACGAGTTTTATTAGTAATAAAAAACAATCGGAACTTGAAAATAAATTAAATGCAAATAATGGCTGTGATTATTCTGTTACAAGATTGAGCGGATTTAAATTTGTTAAACCATTAATGTTTATTGATGAACCTTGTGAAGGTTCAAATCTAGCAACAACAGAACAAGAAATTAACACCATTATAGACAATTATAAAAAATTTAATGGGGTGATTGCAACTTCAGTTTATTTGAGAGAATATAACACCAACAAATGGACGGCTATAAATGATGAAGAAAAATATGAACCAGGATCATTGTTTAAAGTACCTGTGCTTATTACCTATTTAAGAATGAATGAAAAAAACCCAGGTGTATTAGACAAAGAAATTACGTTCAATCAACACTTTATTGTTGACAAAAATGTAGCATTTAAAGACAAAGGAATTGAATTTGGTAAAACCTATAAGGTCAGAGATTTATTGCGTTACATGATTCAATACTCCGATAACAATGCTACTATACTATTGAATAACAATATTGATTCAAATGTTTTACTAAAATTATTTAGTGATTTAGGTTTAGAGAAACCACAAATTAATGCCAGTCATTACTATTTTACTGTTAAAGAATATTCTTTATTCATGAGAGCTTTGTACAATGCAGCTTATTTGTCTATTGATGACTCTGAATTTGCTGGAGAACTATTAAGCAAATGTGAGTTTAAAGAAGGGATAAGATCAGGTGTTCCCAACAATGTTTCTATGGCACATAAATTCGGAGAATCAGGTACTTCTGCCGAAATGCAACTACACGAGTCTGCAATTGTTTATTTGAAAGGTAAAACATATTTACTTACAGTAATGACCAAAGGAAAAGATAATAAAACCCTTGCTAAATTAATTGGAGAGATTTCTGCAACGGTTTATAAAAACATGTTAAGCATGTAATCTCAAAAAAGATTTAGTTAAATTAGTAGTATTCGTTTGCAAAGAATTTTGCTTTTTCATAAATCTTATCGCTTTCCCAGCCTTTTCTTAGTAAAGCATCACAGAATTTCTTTCGTTTTTTTAATGCGTTTTTTTCTGTGATGGTATTCCAAACTCTTTCAGAAAGTGCTTCAAAAAAGTCATTATAATCCTCTTCAGGAATACTATTAATCCCTTTAGCAATCAAATAATCTGAAATTTTTCGGGCTTTAAGTTCATTTTTGATACGAATTTTTCCCCAAAACTTTTGATGAAATTTACTTATGCTGAAGATTAAAGCAAATCGTTCTTCGTTTAAAAAATTAGTATCAATTAAATGAACGATAATTTGATTTCTTTCGTTTTCTGTCAAATTAAAACTTTGAAGCTTTTCTTGTACTTCCAAATGGCAGCGCTCTTGATAAGAACAATAGTATTCTAACTTTTGTATGATTTCCTGCAAATTATATATTGATTTAGAACTCAAAATAGAAATCTAGTTTATAGTTTGTAATTACACAAATATATTGAAATTATACTCATCTAAATTGTAAATAGACAACCCAATTATCGACATCGAAATAAAACTATATATTGATTAGTAAAAAAAATTATGTTCCTTTTTTTAGACAAAAAAGAAAACCCGCTCTTTTGAGAACGGGTTTTATTATTTTCTAAAAATATGAATTTAGATTATGCTTCAAAGGGAATAATAGAAACAAACGACTTATCGCCAGCTTTTTTCTGAAATTTCACAACCCCATCAACTCTTGCATGTAAAGTATGATCTTTACTAATGTAAACGTTTTCACCTGGATTGTGTTTTGAACCTCTTTGTCTTACGATAATGTTTCCAGCAATTGCAGCTTGACCACCATAAATCTTAACGCCTAAACGTTTAGAATGTGATTCTCTACCATTCTTCGAACTACCGACACCTTTCTTGTGAGCCATGATGTATTGGTTTTATAAGTTAATTACTCTTGGTTATCTGTTTTTTTAGCTTTTTTAGGAGCTTCTACTACTTCATCAGTTTTTTCTGCTTTAGGAGCTTTGGCTTTTTTAGGAGCTGCTTCTTCTACAGTTTCAACTACAGGAGCTGCTTCTTTTTTTGGAGCTGCTTTCTTTCCACCAGTAGCACTAATTCCTTCAATAAGAATTTGTGTTAAATACTGACGGTGACCGTTTCTCTTTTTGTAACCTTTTCTTCTTTTCTTTTTGAAGACAATTACTTTATCACCTTTTAAGTGTTGTAACACTTTGGCTTCTACTGAAGCACCTTCTATAGCTGGGGCGCCTAAAGTGATGTTTCCATTATCATCTAATAAAAGAACTTTATCAAAAGAAACTTTTGAACCTTCTTCATTAGATAAACGGTGAACATAAACCTTTAAGTCTTTGCTTACTTTAAATTGTTGCCCTGCTATCTCTACGATTGCGTACATAACAAATTTGTTTAGTTAATTTTTTTAAGGTTGCAAATATACAAATAA
>CAISUR010000490.1 GCA_903888655.1 uncultured Bacteroidota bacterium
AATTAACGATTGAAGATTAACGATTTTTGATTTTAGAATGAGGAATCAAAAATCGTTAATCAACAATCAAATAAATCATTATGGAAGGGACAAAAATACCATACAAAATGCTTTCTCAAGACGCCTACAGCCAATGGCTCGGCATCGAAATTCTTGAATGCGAAATTGGTCGTTGCAAAGTTGCTATGACCGTTCGCAAAGAGATGCTCAACAGCATGAACAAAGCACATGGAGGAATAACCTATTCGTTAGCCGACACCGCTTTTGGTTTTGCAGCCAATACACATGGACGGTTTTCGGTTTCTATCGAAACTTCCATCAATCACATCGAAGCCGTTAATGAGGGTGATTATCTAACCGCTGAATCAGTTATTGAAAAAGTGAATAACAAATTAGGATTCAATATCATTGAAGTAAAACGAGGCGATGAGTTAGTAGCGCTTTTCAAAGGAGTAGTTTATAGAACACAAAAGGAATGGGAAGTATAACAAGTAACAATTGATAATTAACAATTGATAATTTAGAAACAGAAATTATCAATTACCAAATTATCCATTATCAATTAAAAAAATGGAAGTATACATCATAGACGGCGTTCGAACGCCAATCGGAAGTTATCAAGGAACACTAGCATCGGTTCGAGCTGATGATTTAGGAGCTTTGGTAATCAAATCCGTAGTAGAAAATAATCCAAATATTCCAACCGATGCATACGATGACGTTATCATGGGTTGTGCTAATCAAGCGGGAGAAGACAATCGTAATGTGGCTAGAATGTCATTATTATTAGCAGGATTGCCTTATACCGTTCCGGGAGAAACGGTGAATCGTTTGTGCAGTTCCGGTTTGTCAGCGATAATTCATGCGAATAGAGCAATAAAAGCAGGCGACGGACATGTGTTTATAGCCGGTGGAATCGAAAACATGACGCGTGGACCATTAGTGGTTTCTAAACCATCATCGGCTTTTGGAACGGATTCTAAAATGTACGATTCGAGTTTTGGATGGCGTTTTATAAATCCAAAACTACATGCCATGTACGGTACAGATGCGATGGGTGAAACTGCCGAAAATCTAGTAGAAAAATACAACATCTCTCGTGAAGATCAAGATGCATTTGCTTTGCATAGTCAACAAAAAGCTACTGCTGCACAAGTTTCAGGAAGATTAGCTAAAGAAATAGTAACGGTTGAAATTCCGCAACGAAAAGGCGATGCGGTTCAATTCTCAAAAGACGAATTTGTAAAACCAAGTACGTCCATGGAAGGGTTAGCCAAATTGCGTCCAGCCTTTAAAAAAGATGGAAGCGTAACGGCAGGAAATTCATCTGGATTGAATGATGGTGCGGCGGCAACCATTATTGCATCTGCTGAAGCGGTTCAACAATATAATTTAAAACCATTAGCGAGAATTGTAAGTTCGGCAGTAGTGGGAGTAGAACCAAGAATTATGGGAATTGGCCCAGTGGAAGCGACTAAAAAGGCGTTGGCAAAAGCTGGTTTAACACTAGACCAAATCGATATTATTGAACTTAACGAAGCTTTCGCAGCACAAAGTATTGCTTGCATTCGTGCGTTAGGATTACAAGATAATGATCCAAGAATTAATCCGAATGGAGGCGCTATTGCTATTGGGCATCCACTAGGGGTTACGGGTGCTCGAATTGTGTATTCGGCTGCATTGGAATTGCAGTTGACAGGAAAGCGATATGCGCTAATCACTATGTGTATTGGGGTTGGGCAAGGCTATGCGGCGATTATTGAAAGGGTGTAGGTTTTTAGGTGGTGGGTGGTAGGTTGTTGGTGGTAGGTTGTGGGTTTTAGGTTGTTGGTGGTAGGTTTAAGATAGGTAGAGGTTTTATAGAATATGGCATAATCGGTCTGTAGAAAGAGATAAGTATATAATAGTAACATATAACTAAATAATAACAACACATCAGCAAATAATAGTATCACATCAGTAAATAATAGCATCACATCAGTAAATAATAGCATCACATCAGTAAATGATAGCATCACATCAGTAAATAATAGCATCACATCAGTATATAACAAAACAATATAAGTAAATAATTTCACGGCATAAGTAAAGAATATTTAACTATTTTTGTGGTATTGTATTTTAAATTGAAATAATATGATTCGATTGAATTTAGACAGAATTTTTAAGATAAAAGGGATTACAAAAACGAATCAATATATGATGAAATTGGGTAATTCTGTTGGATATGCATCGCAATTGGTTAATGACAAATCGGTTTCGATTCGGTTTGATAAATTGGAAATGTTGTGCAAGGCTTTTAATTGCACGCCAAATGATTTGTTTGATTACACAGATGATGGCAAAAAACCATTACCGGAAGATCATGCTTTACATTCGATTTCGAGAAGTGATGCCATTGGGGAAGTGAACAAGTTGTTGAACGATTTGCCGATGGAGAAAATTGAAGAGCTTTATAAAATTTTGAAAGGGAAATGATTAGCGATTGAAGATTAACGATTTTTGATTTTTGATTTTTTAAAATCTTCAATCAAATAAAGTATTATGAAT
>CAISUR010000491.1 GCA_903888655.1 uncultured Bacteroidota bacterium
GGCAATCGAAATCGAATTGGTTGACAAAGAGAATCGAGAGTATATGCTAAAACAAGCATTAGAAAAAATAAAAGAAAGTTACGATTACATCATAATTGATTGCGCACCATCACTGGGTTTACTAACGTTAAATGCTTTGACGGCTGCCGATTCGGTTATTATTCCAATTCAATGTGAATATTTTGCTTTAGAAGGTTTAGGAAAATTATTAAACACCATAAAAAGTGTTCAAAAAATACACAATCCAGAATTGGACATCGAAGGCTTGCTTTTAACGATGTATGATTCTCGTTTGCGACTTTCAAATCAGGTTGTCGAAGAAGTTCAAAAACATTTTAATGATATGGTTTTCAAAACTATAATCCAACGAAATGTGAAATTGAGTGAAGCGCCAAGTTTTGGGGAAAGTATCATTGCTTTTGATGCTACAAGTAAAGGAGCTACCAATTACTTGAGTTTGGCAGAAGAGGTTATTCAAAAAAACAGTAATTAATTTATGACAAAAGCAGTAAAAAAACAGGCTTTAGGACGCGGTTTATCAGCACTTTTAAAAGATCCAGAAAATGATATTAAATCGGTAGAAGATAAAAATGCCGATAAAGTTGTCGGTAATATATTAGAAGTTGATATTGATGCAATTGAAATCAATCCGTTTCAACCGAGAACCAATTTTAATGAAGAAGCACTTCAAGAATTAGCATCTTCTATCAAAGAACTTGGCGTAATCCAACCGATTACTGTTAGAAAATTAGACTTCAATAAATACCAGTTAATCTCTGGAGAACGCCGTTTGCGTGCTTCCAAATTAGTGGGTATGACAACGATACCAGCTTACATTCGTATTGCAAATGACAATGAATCGTTGGTCATGGCTTTGGTGGAAAATATTCAACGTCATGATTTAGATCCTATAGAAATTGCATTATCTTACCAACGTTTGATCGAAGAAATTCAATTGACTCAAGAACAAATGAGCGAACGGGTGGGTAAAAAACGTTCGACCATAACAAACTACTTACGACTTTTAAAGTTAGACCCAATTATTCAAACTGGTATTCGCGATGGATTTATCAGTATGGGACATGGTCGTGCCATGATTAATATTGAAGATCAAGAGGTTCAAACCGATATTTATCAAAAAATTGTAAGTCAGAATCTATCGGTTCGTGATACGGAAGCGTTAGTTAAAAAGTATCAAGATGGATTGAAACCAGCTACAGCAAAATCTAAAAAAACAGGTGCTTTCTCAATTGCAGATGACCAAAAGAAAGCCTTCACAAATTTCTTCGGAGCTAAAGTAGATGTGAGCATTGCGAGTAACGGAAAGGGCAAAATTGCTATTCCATTTCATTCGGAAGAAGATTTTAACCGCATCGTTAAATTAATAAACGGTTAGTGATTCGTTTTTTTCATATCACAATATTAATATTCCTGCTTGGGAATTTTTCATCGTTTGCACAAACTGAACTAGGCGAAGGATTAAGAACTAAAGATACTATTAAAAAATCTTCAGAAATTAATGTTCTAGCACCAGCTAAAGCGGCTTTTTACTCGGCAGTTTTCCCCGGAATGGGGCAAATTTACAATAAAAAATATTGGAAAGTACCTTTAGTGTATGGTGCCTTAGGAACGACCATTTATTTTTATATCAACAACAATAAAAAATATCATTTATTTCGTGATGCCTACAAACGTAGGTTAGAGGGATTTAATGATGATAATTATGCTTATCTTGACAATTCTCGTTTGATTGCCGCTCAAAAATTCTATCAAAACAATAGAGATTTATCGGCATTGCTAACCGGGCTTTTTTACATCTTGAATATTCTTGATGCTAATGTTGATGCGCACTTGATGCAGTTTAATGTCAATGATAAATTAACGGTTAAACCCGATTTGTTTCGGGATCAGTTTACAGCAAAAGAAAATTTAGGCATTTGTTTAACCTTAAAATTGTAAAGTTTTCTTAAAATTGTAACAAACTAAGCAACCTACGAACTAATCCATTATGAAAATAGCACTTTTAGGATACGGAAAAATGGGAAAAGTAATTGAAAGAATTGCTTTGGAACGTGGTCATGAAATTGTGTTGCGCAAATCAAGCAGTAATACGTATGATGGATTAAGAAATGCCGATGTAGCGATTGATTTTAGTATTCCCAATGCTGCCGTCAATAATATTTCACAATGTTTAAATGATAATGTTCCAATAGTTTCGGGTACCACAGGATGGTTAGTCGATTATCCAAAAATGGTGGCACTTTGTGAAGAAAAAAATGGTGCTTTTATTTACGGTTCTAATTTTAGTTTGGGCGTGAATTTGTTTTTTGAATTAAATGATTATTTGGCAAAAATGATGTCGAAGTTTAATCAGTATTCAGTAACGATGGAGGAAATTCATCATACTCAAAAATTGGATGCTCCAAGTGGGACCGCCATTTCTTTAGCTAACGGAATAATTGAAAATTCGAACTATTCCGATTGGAGTTTGGATGAAAATTCAAAAGCGAATAGCATTTATATTGATGCACAAAGAATAGAAAATGTGTCAGGAACACACAGCGTTTTTTATTCTTCAACAGTAGATACAATAGAAATAAAACACACCGCACATAGTAGAGATGGTTTTGCCTTTGGATCCATAATAGCTGCCGAATGGCTGGTTGGGAGAAGAGGTGTCTTTACGATGCGAGATGTTTTGGAATTCAAATAAAAGTAATATAATCCGGTTTAAGTTAAAAACTTTAAACTTTAAACAAATAAAATTATGAACATAAATCAATGGTTTATCTTTTTTCTAGGAGTTCAAGTAATTCATTTTTTAGGAACTTGGAAATTATATCAAAAAGCTGGTAGAAAATCTTGGGAAGCTGCCATTCCAGTATATAATTCAATTGTTTTAATGAAAATCATCAATCGACCAACATGGTGGACGATATTATTGTTTATACCTGTAATCAACTTGATTATGTTTCCTGTGATTTGGGTAGAAACATTGCGAAGTTTTGGTAAAAAATCTTCTAATGATACCTTGCTGGGGATAGTAACGTTTGGCTTGTACATTTATTATGTAAATTACACACAAGAGGCGGTCTATCATGCCGACAGAAGTACTACCGCAACTACTAAGGTAGGCGATACGGTAAGTTCGTTATTGTTTGCTGTTATTGTAGCAACATTTGTTCATACCTATTTTATTCAACCTTTTACGATTCCCACTTCTTCGTTAGAAAAATCATTGTTAATTGGTGATTTCTTATTTGTTAGCAAGATGAATTATGGTGCTCGTGTGCCAATGACCACGGTTGCAGCTCCTATGGTTCATGATACGTTGCCATTGATTCACACCAAATCCTATCTTAAGGTACCGCAATTACCTTATTTTAGATTTCCAGGATTTGAGAAAATTAAAAATAATGATATTGTAGTGTTCAACTGGCCAGGTGATACCGTGGTAAAATTCTTTGATAAAACAGGACCTCGAGTTGATAAACCTATCGATAAAAAATCAAATTATGTAAAGCGTTGCCTCGGAATTCCTGGTGATTCTTTAAAAATTGTTGATGGCGATGTATTTGTCAACGGCAAAAAAATAATCTTGCCCGAAAGAGCCAAACCCCAATTTTCTTATGTTGTTGTTTATGACAAGAAAACGCCAATCGATATTGAAGGATTGTTGCATGATTTGAATATAAATGTAGCCGATGCTCCGGGAGCAATGAACCGAAATAATGATTCTTTATACTTTCCGGCGGTAACGGCTGAAAATGCCGAAAAATTGAAACATATTTCAGGTTTTACATCGGTTACACGATTTGTAAATAAAAAACCTGACTTAAGTGTTTTTCCTCATAGTAAACCATGGAATATTGATAACTATGGCCCAATTTATATTCCGCAACAAGGTAAAACAGTCCCTTTGGATTTGATTTCACTTCCATTATACAAAAGAATTATTACCGAATATGAAGGGAATACATTGAAGTTAAAAGGGAATGATATTTATATCAATGATAAAAAAGCAACTTCGTACACCTTTAAACAAAACTATTATTGGATGATGGGAGATAACCGTCATCGTTCAGAAGATAGTCGTTATTGGGGCTATGTTCCAGAAAACCATATTGTAGGTAAACCCATTTTTATCTGGATGAGTTGGAATAGTGAAGGAAAAGGAATTCTAAATAAAATTCGTTGGGAACGTCTTTTTACAACTGTTAGTGGTGAAGGACAACCACAATCCTATTTTAAAGTTTTCTTGATACTATTAGCAGCTTATTTTGTGGGAGATTACTTTTGGAAGAAACGAAAAAACAATCAGTAAATTAAATAATGTTATCATTCGATAATGGACTAAAAGTGATAAAAAGTCATAGAGTTTGTAACGGACTGTATGACTTTTAACTTTAAAATTTTTGACTAAAAATGAATACTATTTTAATTCATCCAGGTTATTTTCCATCGATAAGTCAATTTGTGGCAGTTTCAAAAGCCGAGGAAGTGGTATTGGAAATGGAGGATAATTTTCAGAAGCAAACCAATAGAAATAGGATGTATGTCTATAGTCCGAATGGGATTCAATTATTGAATGTTCCTATTAAACACTCCAAAGAAGCGCATCAAAGAATCAAGGATATCAGACTCGAAACGGCTTTTGATTGGCAAAAACAACATTTTAAATCGTTGGAAGCTGCCTATAGAACGTCACCCTATTTTGAATATTTTGAGGATGATTTGATGCCAATTTTTACCAAAAAGCACACCTTTTTGATGGATTTGAATTTGCAAACCATGGAATTGGTTTCTAAATGTTTAGGTTTGCCTTTTAGATATCAAGAAACCCAAGAGTATTTTCATAAAGTTATGGATATGACAGATTATCGCTACCTAATTAATGGTAAAAAAGATACCACCGTTATCGAGTCTTACACACAAGTTTTTGACGATAAACATGGGTTTATAAACAATTTGAGTATTTTAGATTTGTTGTTCAATGAAGGACGTCATGCGCTATCCTACTTGAAACGACAAACGGTTGCTGCTAAAGCAACTATATAATGTGTTTTAACAAAATTCATTTTTTTATTGAAACTTTTTTAAGTTATTTAGGTAATTTATAGATGTGAGATTGGAATGTAATTAAAAGTATGTCAAAAATACACAAGTGTTATTGAAGTTAAACAACTAAAGCGTTTGTATACAAGAAATGTTTCAGTTCAGAAATTCAGTATCCAACCCCAAAAGAGTCCTTTTCTATTCAGAAACTCCGTATCCAGTCCCAAAAGAGTGCTTTTCTGTCTAGAAATTCAGTATCCAACCCCAAAAGAGTGCTTTTCTGTCTAGAAATTCAGTATCCAGTCCCAAAAGAGTCCTTTTCTGTTTAGAAACTCAGTATCCGGTCCCAAAAGAGTGCTTTTGGGGTTGGATACTGAGTTTTTTACAATCTTTTTTTTAAAACCTAGATATTGAGTACAACTTTTTATTAATTTTATGTTTTAATTTTAAAACGTTAATCTTATCTCACTTCACAAATTAAACATTGCTAGATTAACCCATTTAGAAGCAGGTCAATTAATTAAATCATCTATTAAAGACCTTCAAACGGCGGGTATTAACACTACTACCGACACACATTATTAATTATATGCTCAAAATTACCAATGAACACGAAACCATTATTAAAAAAATAATAAAACAATAACGTTATGAAATCAAAGATCTTATTTCTCTTTTTATACATAAGTCTATTTGCTAAAGCACAAAATATTAATATACCAGATCCTAATTTTAAAAATAAGTTATTACAAGCTGATTTAACAAACGGTATAGCTTTAGACATTAATTTTCAATCGTTAATCATAGATGGGAATGGGAATGGTAATATAGAAGTGAATGAAGTATAAACATTGCTTATTTAAATATTTTTTCTTCATCAATATCTAATTTAACAGGAATTGAAAAATTTACAAATTTACAGCGTTTAGCAGTTAACAATAATTCCTTATTTAGCATTGATATATCAGCATTAACACAATTAAAATTATTGAGATGTGATTACAATTATTTATCAATACTTGATTTGACGGGATTATCAGCAATAGAAGGTGTGAATATTAGTTCTAATAATTTTAGTGCCTTTAACTTAAATAATTTGCCGAATTTAAAAGATTTTGAATGTGCTAATAATCAAATTTATTCATTAGATTGTAGTAATAATGCAATGTTAACGACTTTAGTATGTAAAAACAATAATTTAAATTATTTAAACATCAAAAACGGCATTAACCAAGATTTTTCTATTGCTGGTTTAAACGACTGCTGGAAAACAGGCAATCCCAACCTAACCACTGTGTGCGCAGATGCGGGTGAGGTAGCGAGTGTGCAAAGTTTTCTAGATGGTTGTGGTGATGCAGGGCAAATGGTTATGGTAACGAGTGCTTGTAGCATGGCAAATGAGGGGTTTACTAAAGATAGTTTTACTATTTCGCCTAATCCTACCAAAGGCAATATCAATATCAATTACAATGGCAATGGCAATAGCAATGACACTATCAAAATGGTTCAATTGTATGATAGTCAAGGTCGTGTTTTGCTAACTAAAACCAGTGCTGAAAATCCTACAACGATCAATGTGTCGGGTTATGCTGCTGGGGTGTATTTTGTGAAAATTGTTGGTGAAGCAAGCGAAAAGATTGTGAAGGTGGTGAAGGAGTAAGGAATTAGGTGGTAGGTGGTGGGTTGTAGGTAGTAGGTTGTAGGTTGTAGGTAGTAGGTTGTAGGTTCTAGGCAGTAGACTATAAAATTAGAATTGATAATTTATCATCGGGAACCTATTTGTTGAAAATTTATGATGGTACCCAATCGGTAGTAAAAAAAATAATAAAACAATAACGTTATGAAATCAAAGATCTTATTTCTCCTTTTATCCACAAGTCTATTTGCTAAAGCACAAATAATTAATATCCCCGACAATAATCTTAAAACAATATTAACGATAGCCAATGCTACAACCTATCAATATGCAAAAAACTCGTCTGGACAATGGATAAAAATTGATGCCAACGGCAATGGTGAGATAGAACAAAGTGAAGCTTTGGCTGTTACTTGGTTGAACATAAATACCCCTTATTATGCAACAATACCTGTTACGAACCTTACAGGTATAGAACATTTTACGAATTTATTACATTTTGAATGTAGGAATAACCCAATTCAAACTATAAATTTTGCACTACCACATTTGCTTGAGTTGAACGCTTGGAACTGCAATTTGAGTTTAGTAAATTTTAGTGGATTAACTACATTGGAAGCTTTTGATTTTTCTGACAACACTAATCTAACTAATTTAGACCTTACAGGATTGCCTAATTTAAAAAGCGTTTTGTGCCGCGGTGATCAAATAACTTCTTTAGATTTTAGTAATAATCCTTTATTAGAAGATGTGGATTGTGTTAGTAATCAAATAACTTCTTTAAATTTTAACACTAATCCTTTGTTAAACACGTTAAATTGTGATAATAACCAATTAACCTCTTTAGATTTTAGTAATAATCCACAACTTTCTATTGCAACTTGTGGAATCAATCAAATTTCATCATTAGATTTTAGTAATAATCCTTTATTAAATTATCTTGAATGTGTCGGTAATCAAATAACCTCTTTAGATTTTAGTAATAATCCGCAATTAACAAAATTATCTTGTAGCTATAATAATCTATCAAGTCTCAATATTAAAAATGGTGCCACTCAAAGTTATGTTTTAGGCAACAATTATGACTGCTGGAAACAAGGCAACCCCAACCTCACGAACATCTGCGCCGATGCGGGTGAGGTAGCGAGTGTGCAAAGTTTTCTAGATGGTTGTGGTGATGCAGGGCAAGTGGTTATGGTAACGAGTACTTGTAGCATGGCAAATGAGGGGTTTACTA
>CAISUR010000492.1 GCA_903888655.1 uncultured Bacteroidota bacterium
GTCATTACAAATCCCTCACCAAAAGTGAGGGATTTTTTGTTTAATCTCAAATCTATCAAGACTATGGAAAGTAAAATAATAAGAGTAGCACAGGGCAAAGAAAGCACATTGAGCCAGTTGTACATTAACGGCATCTTTCAATGTTATTTGTTAGAGGATAAAATCAGAGAAGTGAAAATTGCTTCTCAAACTGCCATTCCAAAAGGTGTTTATAGTTTGAAATTAAATACTATTGGAGCTAAAAATGTGGATTACAAAAAAGCATTTGGAAAGCTGCACGAAGGAATGATTGAGATTTCAGGTTTACCCAACTTTAGCTTTGTTTATATCCATACCGGAAATACCATAAAAGATACTGCCGGTTGTCCGCTTTGTGGTTTTGGTTTTGGGTTTATTGATGGAAATTACCAAGTTTCTCAAAGTGTTGCAGCTTACAAAATGATTTATCCAAAATTGGTAGCACTGGCAAGAGAACCAAACAACAAAATTGTAATTGAAAATAATTTTCAATTTTAAAAAGTCCCAAAAATGGAAAACATCAATATCATAGCTACACTTTTTGGAACACTAATCACCTTACTACTCTCGATTGTGGCTTATTTTATCAAGCAATTACACACCGATTTTAAGAGTATGGAAAAAGATTTGGTTGAAGTAAAAACTATGGCTTTAATCATCAAAACCGAGTTCAAAAGTGGTAATGACTTACTGAACCAAAAAGTAGAATATTTAGAAAAAAGAGTAAATAACATTGAATTAACAATCTTAAAAAATCAAGATTATGAAAAATAATAATTTGAATATAGTTGAAAGAGCTTTGGCTCCAACACCAAAATGGTTTAAAATTCTTCGTACTGTTGGTATTGCTTTGGCTAGTATTGGCGGAACTATCATTGCTGCGCCTGTTGCGTTGCCTGTTGGATTAGTTTCAGCAGCTGGATATTTAGTCCTAGGCGGAAGCATCATTTCGGTAGTTTCACAAACGGCGGTTAAAGCTGAAGAGCAGCCAGAACCAAAGGAATAAAAAAACAATAAATTGACTTTAGAAGCTCCGATTATCGGGGCTTCTTTTGTTTATAGCAGTCAATAAATGGCGATTGCTTTGCTTTTCACCGTTTTATTTAAGTGGTGCAATCATATTGCACTTATGTATCGGTTTGCTTGGGAATAAGGTGCAAACACTCCTAGTCCGAAAGGACCAGGATTGTTTTATTTTCTACAATAACGGTATAAAATTACTCTTCGCATATCGTTTATGAGGTTGATGTTTTCGTGAAATTGTTTTTCCTTTTGTTCCAGAAGTTTGAGAGCTGCAACATTTTTTTGGTGCTGCTCGTGTTCCACCATCATTAAACTGGCTTGTGGATTGAATTGTTTTTTGAAGTCTGGAAGGCGTAAAAAAGGAATTACAGAACCAACTAAATACTGATGCCAAAATTTTGTTTGCCATAAACTATAAGCAATGAAAAAAAGGCTTTCGCAGTCCTCCTCGTTTTGAAAAATGATAACAAAACTGTTCGTAAATGGCTCTTTTTGGGGCTTTCCGCTGTTCATCCCTTTGTTAAGAATGAATAAATGGGGTTTGGTGTAAATAGTTCCAACTCGGTGGGTTTTGATGATAAAATTCTGCATGACATTGGCGTATAAAAATTAGACATACTTTCCATTTTTCGTGGATTTTCTCTTGAAATGCAGGTGTGCCTCGCTACCCTCGACACATAAAATTTTTCAAAAGAAAAAAAAGAAAAAAAAAGAAAGCCATCATATCAAGTGGAGGGTTTCAAAAAAGCAAGTTTTTTTGAAAAAATACTACCCGAATGGGTGGAGATTTTTTCAAAAACCCGAAGGGCTTGAACTTGCTTTTTTGTAAACCTGGAACTTAACTTAGCTTTCTTTTTATTTATTTTTTATTTTGAATATCCAATCCAAATGTTCTTGTTTAATCGGATGTTATACTGAAGGAATGATTGTTGAAATGGAAGATAAAGGTTCTTGGATGTGTATCAATTTTTTGTAGATGGATGATTGATTGTGATGAAAAAGAAAATGTGCTTTATCCATCTGAAAAATTGATACTCTTCCTTCTACTATTTGATTTTTGAGGATGCTTGAATAGTGTTCAGAAATCGGATTTTAGTATTTATTCGGAATGGTGAACTGAAAACGGTAAGCATCTTCAAAAAACAATGAAAACTCTTGCCTAGTGCGATGGGGCAGTAGCGCAAGTATGGGTATCATTTTTTTATTTGCTTATTGGGATGTTTCTGATTGCTTTTATTAATAGCTGATGCCACAGAAAGAGTTGACAGTCGCAGTCGCAGTTTGCAGTAGAATTGTGTTTAGTAACGGTATGGCATCGGCTATTGTGAAAGCAATTACTTCTGTGCGTTGTGGCAAATAAAAAATGATACTTATACTGGCTTTTTTGGTTTTGTGTGTTCTAAAAATGGCTTTATCCATAGTCAAATTACTAATTGTCAAAGCCATTTTTTGAACTTACAAAAGCAATGAAAATACTACCGATTTAAACAGTTAGTTGCTAAAAACAGTGACCGTAAACGTTCTTGAAAGTAAGTATGACCGTAAAGTTTCCTATGAAATGGTGAACGTTCTTGAAGACAGTGGCGAAGGGTGGTTTTTTGAGTAGCCGGCTGGTGCGATGGAAGCTGCTCAAAAAGTTGCCCTAGAGCCACTGGCAAGCGCGTTGGGTGTGGCGGCTTTTTTACATAATGTTATTATAGTGCATCCTTGATTTTCATTAGAAGCAGGGTGTTTCTTTATGCACTATAATGCCACATTATGTAAAGAAGCTTGGGGAATAAAATTACTGGCGCAAGTTGCGAAGCGTGCGTGTTTTTTCTAAAAACTGTGCCAGTAATTTTTTTTGGAGCGTTGGCAAAGGAGTGGAAATTGAAATGTAAAACGTTCTTTTTACCACCGAACGGAAAAAGATATTCTCGCTATTGGAAATTAAACCCAAATTACGCATTAGAGATTTCAAAAGGATAATTGATATGATAATTCCATAATCCCGAGAACCATGCCCTTCGTTTTTTATTTAGAGCTATTTTGAGTACGAGTCTGTCATTTTGTTTTTCAAAATAGGCACCAATTGCAAAAGTTCTGTATCTAA
>CAISUR010000493.1 GCA_903888655.1 uncultured Bacteroidota bacterium
AAATAATTTCTCCAAAAACAATCATAATAAAACCAATTGGTATTAAATTCAACCCAATTCCAATCCCAAATATATTTGAACCAATAGATTCACTCTGAGTTCCGTTGTAGCCAATATAAAACCCAGCTATTAAAGATAGCAACCCGAAACCAAGGAAAATACCAGCGGTTATTTGCAGGGATATAAACCTAAATGATGATATTATCTTTTTCATAAAAACAGTTTTTCACAAACTTACATAATATAAAAATGACGGGTTACTTATTTTCATTTCTGGTATAAATACCTGCAAAAATCATTAATTAAATTAGGAGATGTGGCACGATACTTGTATCTTTATAGTGTAGTAAATCTCCGACAAAATGAACTTCAATTTCAAGACTATACACGAATTTAACGACTACTTTAAGGATGAAAAATCTTGCTACGAATTCCTTGAAAACCTTTGGTGGAACGGAACTCCCATATGTCCTCATTGTGGTGGGATAAAATCTTACAGGGTAAAACCTCGTGGTAAATTTCAGGACATACCTACTTACCGTTGCTCAAACTATAAATGTGATTTGCCTTTTACAGTTCGCACGGGCAGCATATTTGAAGGCTCTAAGGTTGAACTTCGCAAATGGTTTCAGTCCGCATACGAAATAACAACAAGCAAAAAGGGTATCAGTTCCGTTGAACTTGCTACCCGTATCGGGGTAAGTCAGAAAACTGGGTGGTTCATAAACCATAGGATACGCACTATGTTGGCAAGAACGGAATCTACACTGTTAGACGGTATGGTAGAAGCCGATGAAACCTACGTCGGGGGAAAGAATATCAATAGGCATAAGGATAAGAAAATAGAAGGTTCACAGGGGCGTAGCGCAGCAGATAAGACACCCGTTGTAGGTCTTGTTGAACGTGGGGGTAAAGTAGTAACCTTTGTTACTCAAAATACCAACGCTGAAACATTGCACCAAATCATTGATAACAATGTGGCTCAAACCGCAACCGTTGTTACTGATGCTTACAAGGGGTATAGCGGGGTTGATAAACTTTGTGCGAAGCATGTTGTTGTAAAGCATGAAGATGGGGGCTATGTGCATGTTGAAGATGGTACAAAATTCCACACGCAAAACATTGAAAATTTTTGGTCGCAATTAAAGAGGGGTTATGTAGGAATTTATCACTGGATGTCCCCGCAACATTTACACCGCTATTGCAATGAATTTGCTACCCGATATAATCAACGTGAAGATGGGAATATTGGTCGGTTCTTATTTGTTGTAAAGAATAGCGATATAAAGAAAATAACCTATCGGGAATTGACCCCAAACATTCCTGACCCAAATAGGAAAATCAGATACGCAAAAAAGGCTACTGAATAGTAGCTTTTTTTTGTTAACTTTACATAAAAGCGAAATGGAAATAGCTACGAACTATTCCCATTTCTATCAATTTCTTTTGTGGATTTTTATTGATTTTTTCTTATTTTGCCCTCCAAAAGCAAAGGTAATACTTTATTGCTTAAAAAGAAAAAATGTTAGCCGCAAATACAAATAATACTATTCCTAAAATTGGCGAAGGTATCTTTTTGGTAAAAGATGTCGCTAAAATCCTGCGCCTTGACTATAGTCATGTTAGACGTTGGATTTTAGGGTATTGGGATGGGCATTTAAAAAGGGATTTCAATTATACATTTGGTGAGGATGGTAACAAAGCGATTAATTTCTACAGCCTTATCGAATTTTATATATTCTATAAGCTAAGAGAGCAAAATGTTAGTGCTGTAGAAATTAAGAAAATACATGAGCGGATTTCAGAAGAACTACAAACCCCATACCCTTTTGCGTTGCCTTTAGATTTCTATGTTGAAAATAGAAAAACTAAAACACTTACATGGTATGGTTATCTTGAAAACTTAATAAAAACTGACGGGAAGCATCAAATCTCGTTAAATTTTGTAAAGCCTTTTCTGAAACACGTAGATTTTGATAACAATTTAGCATCAAGATATTTTCCATTAGAAAATACAAAAAGCGTTGTTGTTGACCCTAAACATCAATTCGGGCAACCTACAATATCTGGCACAAACATACAAACCAATACTGTGTTTGGATTATACCAAGCGGGAGAAACAAAAAGCACAATATGTAAACTATATGATATAAATTTGCCCCAAGTGGATGCGGCTATTTATTATCATAAACTACGTGCATAATGCTTTTTATCTTTGATGAAAATTACTCCCATTATTTAGCAGATGGTTTAAATCTATTAGAGGGTGGGAATGATAGAAGTCCGATAAGAGCAGGCGCAACTCATATACTAACCCTGACCAAAGGAGTTACAGGAATACCAGATGAAGAAGTGATAGAAATAGTTGGTAAGCATAAAGGAATACTATTTACTAAGGATAAAGATTTCAAGCAAATAAAACATTATTATCAGTTATACAAGCAACATAATATAGGGGTAGTATTTTTTGAATCATCCCGAAAGCCGCTTCTATATTGGGATTACATCAAAATATTCATTGAAAAATGGGAGGATTTAAAAATACTTATTGATAAGGAAACTGCCCCATTTGCTATTAAAATTCCAAAGCAGGGAGGGGCGCAAAAATTATCATTTTAACATGGCAAAAGAAGAAAAGAAACCAACAGAGCGAAAGAAGCGAGGCAAGTACGATGATAAGCTACATGTCAAAGGTTCGTTCTTAGACTTAATGAAGGCGGCAGGAAAGGATGCTAAGAGTCACAATGCACCTGCCAAGCCTGACACCGAAAAGAAACCGTAAAAATCCTCAATTACGGTACATTAAGAAAATTTATTTTCATATCGTGTAAGTGGGTATAGTTGCCTTATAAATAACCGCAATCAGCTAAGTACTCTAATCAGCAGTCATGGTTCGGCGGGGCTCACCATGACACTCTTTACTTTTGCTTGAAGTCGTCAAATTTACTTTTTTATTTCTTTTTCTATGTTTTCCAGTATGG
>CAISUR010000494.1 GCA_903888655.1 uncultured Bacteroidota bacterium
GGATAGTTACTTCATCGCCTACATTGAGCGTAGAAACTGAAACAAGCAGATTTTCATCAAAAAAGTGATTGCCAGCAATCTTGATTGCCGCAATTTTATACTTCTTCGGAACTTTCTGGGTAAATAAATTAATTAAATCCGCATTAATTGAAGTAATAGAAGTATCTGTAACGTCTTGAGCGGTAGATGCATGGATAGTAAGGATAGAAATAGTGAAAGCTAAAAAAAAGAATCTATAAACTTTTTGCATCCGCTTGGGAATTTGTATTTTGCCTAAAGGCTGAAAAAAAAAGACAGCTTTCAAAAAATTAATAATTTGTATTAAAAGTGGCAAATTAAAGGCATATTTTAAAAGTCTTTGTTAAATAAGACGTTAAACAAATGCCATATAAATGATTAACTAAATAACAGGTTCTTCTTGTTGAACTTGTTTGCTTGTTTTTCCGAAACGTCGTTCTCTGTTTTGAAAGTCAATAATGGCTTCATATAAGTTCTCTTTTCTAAAATCTGGCCAACGGGTTTCTGTAAAATATAGCTCTGCATAAGCCAACTGATACAACAAAAAGTTACTAATTCTAAACTCGCCACTAGTACGAATCATCAATTCAGGATCGGGAAATTTACTAGTTGACAAGTATTGTTGCAACGTATTTTGGTTAATATCGTCAGCATTCAGATTGCCAGCCAACACTTCTTTGGCTATTTTTTTAATGGCGTTTGCCATCTCCCATCGGCTACTGTAGCTCAAAGCCATAATGAGATTCAGCCCATTATTTTGGCTCGTTAAAAACATAGATTCCTCCAAAGCCTTTACTGCAAACGGAGGCATCATTTCTATATCGCCAATAATATGCAGTTTAATATTATTTTTATTAAGCAATGGCACTTCTTTTCTCACCGTATCGGCCAATAATGCCATCAATCCGCTCACTTCTTGTTGTGGTCTATCCCAATTTTCGGTGCTAAAAGCATACAGCGTAAGGTATTCGATGCCCAATTCTGAGCTTCCTTCCACAATATTTCGTACACTTTCTACACCATGATAGTGTCCATACAATCGTTCCTGACCTTTTTCTGCAGCCCATCTTCCATTGCCATCCATGATGATAGCTATGTGTTTGGGCAACTTATTATTATCTATTAGGCTAATTGATGATGCCATGTTTTTTGTTTACCTGTATTTAATTATTGCGCAAAAGTAATAAAACCGCTTTAGGAAATAGTTAAATAAAGCTAAACCAAGAAAATGTTGTTTAAAATCTCAAACTTCATAGCAAATGCCACAAGCTATTCAATCAGCATTTCCTTCCAAACATTCCTTTTTGAACTATGCAACACTTAAGAAATCCTTCGGAAGACGAGTAATGTTTGTTTTATATTTCAATTATGCTAAACCAAGTAACCAATCAGTTCATGAGGGAGTCATGAACTAGCACCCCGATTTTTGGGCAGTGCTGCACTGTTGGGGTATTCATGGGCGAGAAGAGGATTCATGCGCTAGATGATAGTTTTGTTTTTGATAATCTTCGTTATTATTTCGTCCATTTGATTTTCTAATCTATTTTCATAATACCTAAATTTATCAATAGACGACTAAAATAGTCAATGTAAGGCTTAACTATAATTTGGCATCTAATTTTGTTTTTTAATTCTGAGTAATTTGAATAATAATAACTACTGAATCGAGCTACTAACTTGTTATCTTTTACAATCCATAAAGCTTCGCAAGTGTTATATCCTGGATTTTCGTAAACCGTTGTACAATATTCAATTTCTTTCCAATATATTTTCCTACATAAAAAAGGTAAAATAGGATTGATGAAATTGATTTTCTCATCATCAACTTCTATTTTCCTGCATTGAGTTAAGAAAAATAAAATAAAAAGAAACTGACAAAATATAATTATCAAGTATGCTTGTATTGCTTTTCCATTATTTATTATGTCAATTATGTCAATACTAAATTTAGAATTAAATAACAATGTATAAGTCACATAACATGTTATAAGATTTAGAAATAATAATTTACCA
>CAISUR010000495.1 GCA_903888655.1 uncultured Bacteroidota bacterium
GAGCAAACTCATCATCGGTAAGTTCAAACATCAGCGGAACTTCCATCTTTCTTCGCTCTTGTGGATCATTTAGGTCCTTAATATCTTCTTCGCAAATAAATCCGTCATAATATGGATCATCTGATATTTTCTCATGCACGGTTCGCGCGATATTGATTGCCAGATTTTCGTGTGAAATCACCTGTTTGCACATTTTATCCGTCATGATTAATTTTGCCGGAGCATAATTAGGCAAATGCTTTATGTTGCCGTTTGTACGAGAGACAACTTGATACGCAGTCGCTTTATCAAGAATAAATGGAATAATTCCCCAATTAAAGAGGAAGTGCTCATTTTGAAAGGTGATGCCTCGTCCTAGGCAAAGATTTCCAGTAATTGCAAATGGCCATTGATGTAGATTATTGTCCACGTATATTTTTGCAATTTGGTTACCAATTTCTACTGGATCAGCGTTTGCTTCAATTTGCGAATTCAGAGAAATAGTGCCTTTGCCCGGAATGCCGATAATCACTTTTCGTTCCCCATTCACAATAACTACCACAAAGCCTTTGGATTGAAGAAAGGCTGCAATAGCATCATGTGATTCGCGCTTTACATCCCCAGGCGCAAATAATCGTGTTCCGGCAACACAAAGTTCAGCGGATTGATGTTTAAAGACTTCCATCAAATAGTCAAGCGCGCCTTTTGTGAGGTAATCTTTCAGTATTAATGTGCTTTCTTGGATTTTGTGGTATACTTCCGAATGCGTATCGGCAAAAGGTATGATTTTAATTCGGCCATACTTTTTCATAATGCTATCAAATGTTGCACTAATCAATGTTACTTTATCAACTTTTTTAAAGTTAAATACATTTAATGCTGGTTTTGACCACATTTGGATAGAAACATCTGCTTCATCAATCCAAATATTTATATACCGTTTAAATAGTGATGACTGATTAAGCCGCGCACACAATTGGTACAGATACTTTAACCGTGTTGGATGAGAACAACAAATAATAGTTTCTACTTTGCCTTCCAAAATATCTAGGCATAAGGCTTCAACCGATTTATTGTGATTTTTCAACCCAGAACGCCACGCAAATACTTTATTATCAATATCTGCATCTGAATCGATTTCTTCTTCATCCCTTGCGTCATAATATGTTTCTTCGTCATAAATTGTAAAACTTGCTCCTTCTCCCATTGTGACCGTTGTGCCCGTTGTTCCGTCTGTTTCTTCCGTTGTGCCGTCTGCTGCTCCTCGAATTTTCGGTAAATCTTTATTCATACGGATGGACGTTTGGTCGACTAAAACACGATTATTTGAACAAATAATAATATTTAAGCTGGTTGAGCTAGTATTATGCAAATCCACCAAAGTTTGCAACTCTTTCTCTCGATTTTCCATTTCGACAATACGCTCCATACATTTTCGCGTTTTTCCGCTCTGCGCTGGCAACCACATACATTCGATTCGGCTTTGATAAACACCCATTTTTGCTTTTTAATTCGTTTTCAGTACTTGTTGGTTATTGAAATGCTTTTATAAATGAAAAAGCATTTCAATTTTATTTTTTTCAAAAATATTCCTAAATTACTTTCGGACAGTTCGTCTGGATTTCTTGGATTTCTTGGCCTTCTTGGATTTCTTAGCCTTCTTGGATTTCTTGGCGGTACGCTTAGCCCCACCTTTCTTTGAAACATTGCTCGAAAGTTTGGATAATTGTAAGCCAGAAAATAATTTCTGGCTATCCTTTTTAGTATAACATTTA
>CAISUR010000496.1 GCA_903888655.1 uncultured Bacteroidota bacterium
CAAAATGAAACTCCAATACTGCTCCGACCTGCACTTAGAGTTCCCAGACAACAAAGAATATATCTTGGATAATCCAATTGAACCTACTGCCGATATTCTTATTTTAGCAGGAGACATAGTGCCATTTGCAGTAATGGACAAACACAATGATTTCTTTGACTACATTTCTAGGAATTTCAAAATGACGTATTGGATTCCAGGAAACCACGAATATTACTATTACAATGTTGATAGTAGCAGCTTTTTAGAAACAAAAATTAGAGAAAACATTTTTTTAGTAAACAATTGCGTAAAAGAAATTTCCGGAGTTAATCTAATTTTTTCCACATTATGGTCAAATATTTCTGACGAAAAACGCTGGGTAATTCAACAAAGTCTTTCCGATTTTAAAGTAATAAAATTCAAGGACCATCTATTCAATGTGGATGATTACAACGCATTGCACAAAGAAAGCTTAGAATTTATACAAAATGCTTTAGCCACAAAATCAAATAATAAAACAATTGTGGTAACACACCACGCGCCTACTTTTGTAAAGTATCCAGAAAAGTACGTTAATAGTAAAATAAACGAAGCTTTCGCTACCAACTTAACAGACCTAATCCAAGACAGTAATGTTGATTATTGGATTTATGGCCATCATCATTCGAACATCGGAGAATTTCAAATCGGTAATACTAAATTAGTTACCAATCAATTAGGGTATGTTAAGTACAACGAAAACGGCGGATACAACAATAAAGCAATTATTTCATTACTATAATGGTAGCAACTATTTTTTTGTCGCAAATATTTACTAAATTTGCGACAGAATGATAAAGATAATACAGATGCAAAGTATTGAAAAACAAATAGAAAAATCAATAAAAAGCAAATCAAGAGGTACTTTGATTTTGCCATCTGATTATTTGAATTATGGTGCGTCAAAAGCCATTCAAAAATCCTTAGAACGCTTAGCAGATAAGCAAGTGATTGTTCGAGTAGCACAAGGCATTTATGTACGACCTAAAATAAGCAAACTAATTGGGGTGGTAATTCCTTCAGCCGAAGAGGTAGCTGTGGCTATTGCAAAAAGAGACAAAATCCGAACAGTTCCAACTGGGTCCTATGCATTGAATGCTCTAGGGTTGAGTACTCAAGTTCCTATGAAGATAGTACTGCTTACGGATGGTTCGCCAAGAGAAATAAAAGTAGGCAGAAGAACGATAAAGTTCAAGAAAACAACACCAAAGGCTTTAGCTGCAAAAGGCAAAATAAGTCGATTGGTAATTCAGGCACTCAAAGAAATAGGGACGGCCAAACAAACAGAAAGCGAAGAAGCCAAAATAATTGAACTGTTAAAAAAAGAAAATAAAAACGATTTAAAACACGACATTCTTTTAGCACCAGTTTGGATTCAAAAAATAATGCAAAAAGCACTCTAAAAATGGCAGACCAAAATTTTTACAGTTTACCCGATAGCGAAAAGAAAGCTATTTTTCAACAAATAAGTAATAATACAGGGATGCCAGCATTTGCAGTAGAAAAAGATTGGTGGGTTACCCAAACCTTAGCAATCATTTTTGAGATGAAAGCGGCAGAACATTTGGTATTCAAAGGGGGTACATCCCTAAGTAAAGCATGGAAATTGATAGAACGATTTTCAGAAGATGTAGATTTAGCAATAGATAGAACATTTTTAGGGTTCAGTGGCGATTTATCCAAAAACCAACGAACACAATTAAGAAAAGCGGCAAGCACTTATACTTCAGGACCCTTTTTAGCAGAACTAGAAACGAAATTTGCAGAAAAAGGATTTGACAAAGTAAATTTTAATTTAATAGAAGCCAATGACAGTGACCAAGACCCTCGCATTATTGAGATTTATTATCCAAATCTAATAGAGTCTCCAGGGTATCTACAGCCAAGAGTTCAGGTAGAAATCGGCTGCCGCTCTTTAAAAGAGCCTTTCTCGATACAAAAGTTTGGATCATTAGTAGATGAAAGCTTTCCGGATAATGATTTTTCACAACCCAATATCCAAATACCAACAGTAAATCCGGAACGGACTTTTTTAGAAAAAATATTCCTTTTACATGAAGAATTTCACAAACCAATAGAACAAATTAGAGTAGAAAGATTAAGTCGTCATTTATATGATGTTTACCATTTGTCAAAAACAGAATTTGCTGAAACCGCATTAAAAAACAAAGAATTGTATGAAACCATTGTAATACACCGTCAAAAATTTACGCGCATAGGTGGTATAAATTACAACGAACACCAACCACAAACAATAAACCCACTACCAATTCCTGAAGTAATGGAAGCTTGGAATACCGATTATAAAAAGATGTTAGAAGAAATGATATATGAACAAGACCCGCCTTCATTTAAAGAAATAATCCAACAGCTAACCAAGTTAAAAAACCAAATAAATGCAATAGACTGGAAAATGGAAACCCAATTCCCGATACCCAATAAGTAACATCAAATTTCAGTCGGTAGTAAAAGGAGGTTTTGCATTTCAGTTACCATTCCATCACAATGCTCCTAAAAAAAAGAGCCTAGCTAAATCAAAAATTACCTTTCTTCACTAGAATGCAATTTGTTTTATAGTACTTTTACTTTTCTAAAATTCATTCTAATGCACGAACCTATCAAAAAATTGTTTTCTTCTTTCTCAAGTTCACTAGTCGATGACATAGAAAAAAATGCAGTAATTCAAGATGTTAAGGCTGGTGAGATTTTAATGCGAACCGGGCAATATATCAAAAACACTGTATTAGTAATTAGTGGTAGAATAAAGATTTATAGGGAAGATGATAACGGCGGAGAATTTTTCATGTACTACCTCCAACCCGGTCAGGCCTGTGCCATATCAATGATTTGTGCCACTAAAAATGAAACCAGTCAAATCATGGCTAAAGTAGTTGAAGATGCTGAACTGATTATGGTACCACTGCCTTTAATGGACAAATGGATGATGCAACACCGCACCTGGTACGAGTTTGTAATCGAAACCTACCGTAGCCGATTTGAAGAAGTCTTGGATGTAGTAGATAATATTGCCTTCAAAGCAATGGATGAACGATTGGTTTTCTATCTCAAACGACACCGGGAAGTCAGCAACACCAAAGTGCTCAACTTGTCCCATCAGGAAATCGCTATAGAATTAAACACTTCCAGAGAAGTAATATCACGACTGCTAAAAAAAATGGAACAAAGAGGCCTATTAAAACTACACCGAAATCAAATAGAATTGCTAAAGTAACCTTCTGTGATAAAAGTTACAGTCAACGACTGTATTTTACAATAAGTTTGCGGCTAAATCTATCCAAATGGAATACATCGGTTATTTAGCATCAATCATTATCGGAATTTCTTTAGGTTTAATTGGTGGTGGTGGAAGCATTCTAACAGTTCCTATTTTAGTGTATCTCTTTCAAATAAATCCCGAAAACGCAACCAGCTATTCCTTATTCATTGTGGGTACTACAGCTATGGTAGGTGCTTACAGACACTATAAATTGGGTAACCTCAAAATCAAATCGGCGCTCTATTTTGCTTTCCCTTCTGTGATTTCATTACTGTTGGTTAGGAAGCTTTTAGTACCAAAAATTCCTGCCATCCTATTCAACATTCAAGGGTTTGAAGTGTCTAAAAACTTCCTCATCATGGTAGTTTTTGCCTTGCTGATGATAGCAGCCTCCGCATCCATGATTCGAAAAACTAAAACAAAGTCTAAAGCCAATACAGTTAATTATTCCCGTTTGGCTATGGTTGGTTTTCTAGTAGGTCTGGTAACCGGTTTTTTAGGAGCCGGTGGCGGATTTTTAATTATACCGGCACTAATCTTTTTTGCCGATTTACCTATGAAGCAAGCGGTAGGAACCTCATTGTTCATCATATTTATAAACTCTCTTATTGGTTTTACAGGCGATATGATTAACGGGGTTGCAGTTAATTACAAACTACTGCTTACCATAACCTGCATTGCCATTGTAGGAATGCTGATAGGAACACAACTTTCCAAAAAAATTGATGGCGCCAAACTAAAACCTGCTTTTGGCTGGTTTGTATTGGTAATGGGCTGTTACATCATCGCCAAAGAAATTTTCTTCAAATAATTTCACACTGTGTGACTTATGTCACTACAAGTAAGAAGAGTAAGTGCTAAAATTATCCTCTATAATCAATTAAAACATTATTTAGGTATGACAACACACTATCAAATACTCATTATTGGAGGCGGAAATGCAGGGCTTTCCGTTGCTTCACAATTGCTTCTAAAAAATAGCAAGCTAAACATCGGAATCATTGACCCATCAGAAAAACATTATTATCAACCTGCATGGACTTTAGTAGGTGCCGGAACCTTCGACATTGACAAAACTGTAAAAAACGAAAAAGATTTTATCCCAAAAAATACCACATGGATAAAAGAAGCCGTTGCAGTATTCAACCCCGAGGAAAACAAAGTAATTTGCAGCAACGGTAGAACGTTTACTTATTATTATATGGTCGTTTGTCCCGGCATCCAACTAGATTGGAATAAAATAAAAGGCTTTAAAGAAACACTAAGTAAAAACAGCGTTAGCAGTAATTACTCTTTTGATACCGCTCCCTACACTTGGGATTTAATAAAGAACTTCAAAGGCGGAACGGCAATTTTCACCAATCCAGCTACTCCCATTTAATGTGGCGGCGCTCCACATAAAATCATGTATTTAGCTTGTGATTACTGGCGTAAAAAAGGCATCTTAGACAAATGCGATGTGCATTATATATCGGGTGCCAGTGTGATTTTTGGGGTACCGGAATATGCCGAAACCTTAAAAAAAATAGTAGCCAAATATAAAATCAAAGTGCATTTTGGAGCAAACGTAACCGCGATAAATGGTGAAGCTAAATCAGTAACATTTGAAACACGCGAACATCACGATCATGTTAGACTAAGATTCTCCAGTATAGGAGCTTCTTGTTACGGAATTACAGAAGACGAAAAAGACGATACCATTTCTAACGTAACGCTTAATTACGACATCTGTCACGCAGTACCACCGCAATCGGCTCCCGATTTTATAAAAGAAAGCCCACTAAGAGATCAAGCCAACCCTTTAGGATATGTAGAAATCAATAAAAATACAATGCAGCATAGTCGTTACCCTAATGTTTTTGCCTTGGGTGATTGTACCAACGCACCTTGCAGTAAAACAGGAGCAGCCATTCGCAAACAAGCACCAGTAGTAGTTGAAAATCTATTGGACTTAATGAATCATAATCCAATTACCGCCGAATATACAGGATATAGTGCCTGCCCAATTCCAACGCAATACGGAAAATTAATGTTGGCGGAATTCGATTATACCAATAAACCTAAAATGACTTTCCCTTTCGACCAGGCAAAACCAAGATGGTCTATGTGGATTTTAAAAACTAAAATGTTGCCTTGGCTGTACTGGAATAAAATTCTAAAAGGCACAGCCTAATACCTTTAAACATAAAATTCCCTTTCAATTTTTGGGAGGGAATTTTTTATGGGCTATGTAACTAATATCACAGACAATACTGATTATAGGTTTTAATTTTACAAAAAAATAAACAACAATGTTTACATACATCAAAAACATACTATCACAAAAATGCCCTCGATGCCATGAAGGAGAATTATTCACTGAAAAATGGTATAAATTAAACAACAATAAAATGAAACCCAATTGTACTGTTTGCGGACAACGAACAGAATTAGAACCCGGATTTTATCATGGTACTGGTTATGTGAGTTATGCACTTACAGTGGGCTATTCCATAATAACATTCGTGTTGTGGATTCTAATCACAGATATTGGTCTCAAAGACAAAAGAATATTTTGGTGGCTTATAATTAATGTGGTTACACTAATAGCATTACAACCTTGGCTAATGAGAATATCAAGAGTTTTATGGTTATCATGGTTCTTCCATGACGATGATTACCTGCATGCAAACCAAAATAAAAATTTCAAAAGAAATAACGAAAATTCAGAAACAATAAAAGTAGCCTTAAACAAAATAGAAACTAAAAGCTAAAAAAGATGAAAATAGAACAAATATATACCGGATGTTTAGCACAAGGAGCTTATTACATAACTGCTAATGGTGAAGCCGCTATAATCGACCCGCTCAGAGAAACACAACCTTATCTTGATCGTTTGGAACGTGATGGTGTGACTTTAAAATACATTTTTGAAACGCACTTCCATGCTGATTTTGTATCAGGGCATATCGATTTAAAAAACGAAACTGGAGCACCTATTATCTATGGTCCAAATGCAGTTTGCGAATTTGATTGTGTATCTGCAAAAGATGGACAAATATTCGAATTGGGTAACGTAAAAATAAAAGTGCTTCACACACCAGGGCACACCATGGAAAGCACCTGCTTTTTACTGATTGATGAAAACGGAAAAGACACGGCGTTATTTTCAGGCGACACCCTATTTATTGGTGATGTGGGCAGACCAGATTTAGCCCAAAAAGCGGCCGCCATGACTCAGGAGCAATTGGCAGCTACTTTATTCCATTCCTTGCGGGATAAAGTGATGACGCTTCCTGATGATGTTACTGTATATCCTGCGCACGGTGCTGGTAGTGCCTGTGGCAAAAACATGAGCAAAGAAACCGTTTCTACTATTGGAGAACAAAAGCAATTCAATTATGCGCTAAGAGCCAATATGACAGAAGCAGAATTTATCAAAGAAGTTACCGATGGCTTATTACCTCCTCCAGCCTATTTCGGAATGAATGTAGCCATGAATAAAAAAGGGTACGAAAGCTTCTCTTCGGTATATAATAACGGGATGAGAGCAATACACGCAGAAGAATTTGAAGTAGTTGCAGAAGAAACCAAAGCTTTAATTCTGGATACCCGCAATAATGATATTTTTTCAAAAGGGTTCATACCTCAATCAATCAATATTGGTATAGATGGTGATTTCGCTCCTTGGGTTGGGGCTTTGATTGCCGATGTAAAACAACCAATACTGATAGTTTGCGAATCGGGTTATGAAGAAGAAACCGTTACCCGTTTAAGCCGTGTTGGATTTGATAATCTAATCGGCCACTTAAAAGGTGGTTTTGAAGAATGGAAAAAAGCAGGAAAGGAAATTGATACCGTAAACAGAATTTCAGCCGAGCAATTTGCCAACGAGGTAAAAATCGGAGAAAGCAAAGTAATTGATTGCCGCAAAGAAAAAGAATATGAGGCGGAACATTTGGAGGATGCTTACAGCAAACCTTTAGCGTATATCAATGAATGGGTAAAAGACATCAATCCCGAAGAGCATTTCTACCTGCACTGCGCTGGTGGCTACCGCAGTATGATTGCCGCTTCTATCTTAGAATCCAGAGGGTATAGAAATTTCACTGAAATAGCCGGCGGATTTAGTGCCATAGCAAAAACCAATCTTCCAAAGTCCGATTTTATTTGTCAAAGTAAAATTTTAAACTAATAATTCAACTTTTTAAAAAGTAAAAAAATGTTCGAAATACTCAAAAATATGTTTTCAAAAGAAGATAGCAATTTAGTACAAATTGTAAACGATGGAGCTTTCCTAGTAGATGTACGCTCACCTTTAGAATTTTCTTCAGGTAAAGTAAAAGGCTCGGTAAACATCCCCGTAGATCAAATCCAAAATCACTTGGCAAAATTCAAAGACAAAGGGAATATTGTTGTATTTTGCAGAAGCGGTGCCCGAAGCAGTCAGGCAAAAGCCATTTTAGAACGAAATGGTATTACAAATGTAACCAACGGTGGTACTTGGCAAAATGTCGAGTCACTTTTAACCAAATAAAAACAAGAAATCATGAAAAAAAATATGGGAACAACAGACAGACTAATCCGAATTGTGTTAGCTGTCGTAGTAGCAATTTTATACTTTACCAATACCATAAGCGGAACTCTTGCTTTAGTTTTAGGAGCAGTAGCGATAATCTTTTTGTTAACTAGTTTCATTAGCTTTTGCCCATTGTATGCACCATTTGGTATTAATACATGCTCTAATAAAACAAAATAATGGAACAGCAAATTATCGTTGAAAACATCAAATGTGGAGGTTGCATGAATAGTATTCAAACCGCCTTATTAAAGTTAGACAACGTAGAGAAAGTGGCTATAAATAAAGAAACAGAAACCATTACCATTACTGGAAATATCGAAAAAGCCATTGTACTAAACAAACTAAATGAGTTAGGCTATCCGGAAAAAGGTGATAACTCAATTCTAAAAATAGCCAAGTCTTATGTGAATTGTGCAATTGGAAAAATGAATTAAGATGAAACAACTCCTGTTTTCAAACTGGCATACCATGCGTTGGATTAGATTGGCATTTGCCCTTTTTCTATTCTTTCAGGCATACACTACACACGAATGGTTTTTTATAGCTTTTGGAGTATTCTTTTTAGCCCAAGCCATTTTTAACTTAGGCTGTGGCGCTAATGGATGTCAGGTTTCATACACTAAAAAAGATAACAATGAATAATTCATTTCAAGACATTATAAATTCAGACAAACCAGTTTTACTTGATTTTTTTGCAACTTGGTGCGGTCCTTGTAAAATGTTAGCTCCAGTACTCAAAAATGTAAAAGATAATTTAGGCGACCGAATTACTATTATAAAAATAGATGTGGATAAAAATCAAGAACTGGCGGCAAAATACCAAATCCGTGGTGTTCCTACTATGATGTTATTTCAAAACGGAGCGCAATTATGGCGGCAATCCGGTGTTTTAACTAAAGAACAGATAACGGAGACTATTTTACAAAACACTAAATAACAAATTGCAAACCATGTCAGATCAACACAAATACCAAGTAAAATTAAACTGGATTGAAGATAGAAAAGGAATACTACAGTCGGATGCTTTAAACAGTAAAATAGAAGTAGTAACGCCACCCGAATTCCCAAAAGGAATTACTGATTTATGGTCGCCAGAACATTTATTTGTGGCTTCGGTCAACAGCTGCTTTATGACCACTTTTTTGGCTGTCGCCGAAAATTCAAAACTCGAATTCACAAATTTTGAATGCAATGCCGTTGGAACATTAGACAGAGTTGATGGTAAATTTTGCATAACCGAAATAACATTGTCACCAGTACTCACGATTAAAGACGAAACGGTAAAGGACAAAGGTATCCGTGTAATGGAAATGAGTGAGAAAGCGTGCCTTATTTCAAATTCAATCACCTCTAAAGTGATACTGCAACCCGAAGTTAGAATCGAGCCATAATAATAAATATTTGGACATGGAAAAGCTAATTTTTGGTATTATACTGTTACATCTCGTGGTGGGTTTCGGTTGGTTATTCTACAAACTGGAAATTCAAAAAAAGAAGCCCAAAAAATAAATATTTAAAAAAACTAATTAATAATCTTAAACACAATAAAAATGAAAAAAATGGTCTCAATAATGGCTTTAACAGCTATTTTATTTTCAACCAATGCTAATGCCCAAGGGCAAAATCCAACACCAAAGAAAAAAGCTAAAACAGAAAAAACCTGTACAGCCGAAGAAATGAAAAAATGTACCAAGGACAAAAAAACCTGCTCGGCTGAGGAAATGAAAAAATGTTCTAAAAACAAAAAGGCAGGATGTTGCGCTAAATAGGTTTAAGTTGTTTAAAGAGTGTCTTAGGAATAAGGCATTTTTTTTTACAATCCCTTTTCAATGTGATAAATGTCACTTCTATTGGTTAAATGATACTATACCTTTACATGAAGGCTTATCGCCAAAGTAATAATCACATGCAACAATAAAAAATATGGAAACAATAGAACAACAAGTTATTTCAATGCCAAGAATTGGTGATAAAGCTCCAGAATTTAAAGCGGTCACAACACAAGGAGACATTAATTTTCCTGCCGATTACAAAGACAAATGGATTATCCTTTTCAGCCATCCTGCCGATTTTACACCGGTATGCACATCTGAATTTATGACATTTGCCAAAAGGGAACCCGAGTTCTCCGCCCTCAATTGCCAATTAGTAGGTCTATCTATTGATGGATTATACAGTCATATTGCTTGGTTAAGAACCATCAAGGAGAAGATAGAATTCAAAGGGATGAAAAATATTGAAGTGAAATTTCCACTGATAGAAGATATTTCCATGGAAGTGGCTAAAAAATATGGAATGATTCAACCCGGCGAAAGTACTACCAAAGCGGTTAGAGCAGTATTTTTCATTGACCCAAAAGGAATAATTCGCGCCATTATTTACTACCCCCTATCTATGGGTAGAAATTTTGACGAATTAAAAAGAGCCCTAATTGCAATGCAAACTGCTGATACCTATAATATTGCTACTCCAGCCGATTGGCAACCGGGTGATGATGTAATTGTACCAACAGCGGGTTCCTGTGGAGTAGCGAAAGAAAGAATGGAAGACAAAGACGAAATGACGTGCTATGATTGGTTTTTCTGTACCAAACCACTACCGATTGAAAAGGTGAAAACAAAATAATTAAAAGCAACAATCATGTCAAAACCACACATAGTTATTCTGGGTTGCAATTTCGCAGGCCTAACTACTGCAAGATACATTCATGCTGTCGTTAAAGGCAAAGCTGATATTACGATTATAGATCGAAAATCGTTGCTCACCTTTGTACCCAATATCCCTATGCAGGTTTTGGCAAATGTCAATCCTGCAATCGACTTACAATTCAAATTCATGTCCTTTTTAGAGCATGACGGCAGCGAATTCATTCAGGCTGAAGTAACTACTATTGACCCAGAAACAAATACCGTTTTTTACTACCCTAATGAACGACCTGGGCATCCTATTCGGAAAATAAATTACGATTATTTGGTTGTTGCTTTAGGTAATCGCTTAGCGTATGATAAAATTGATGGCTTTAGTGAAAATGGTCATAGTGTAACCGATGTATTTCTTGGAAATCGTTTACGGAATTATTTGCACAAAGAATATAAAGGCGGACCAATTGCCATTACTTCCGATATTTTTCATCAGGGCAAAAGCGATAAATTACCGCCAAACTTACCAATTGCATTAACAGCTTGCGAAGGTCCACCTGTTGAAATGGCTTTTTCTTTAGCGCATTGGTTAGAAAAACAAAACAAAGGAAAAACTTCAACAATATATTTATCCACTCCGGCTAAAGTAATTGCCGAAGATGCCGGTGAAACAATACTCAATCAATTACTGCCAATGATGGTTAAAATGGGCTACAATTATCAAGCAAACACCAATGGTGTTAAAAAAGTACATAAAGGCGGAATCGAATTCAATGACGGTTCTACTCAAGAAGCCGAAATAGCAATACTATTCCCCGACTGGCAAGCGCATGACTTCTTAAAAGAGTTACCTTTTACAGATGATATGGGTTTTGTAATTACCGATTTGTATATGCGTAACCCCGATTATCAAAATATTTTTGCCGTAGGTGATGCCGCATCCATTACGGTACCAAAAATCGGTTCGTTAGGTCACATGGAAGCCGAAGTTTTAGCCAATACTTTAGGAAAAGAATTAGGGATAATTAAAGAAGATATTGCTCCTATGGAATTCGAATTGCTCTGCATGGGAGATATGGGAGGTATAAAAGGATTTTACATGCGCACTAATGAATGGTGGGGCGGTAAAGAAAGTCATTTAGAAATGGGGCTTACCCCTTATGCCCTAAAAATGGGGTTCAAACAAATGTACTATACGCTCGGCGGCAAAATTCCACATTGGGGTTTGGCATTGAGCGAAATTATTGGAGATCATACCGTAGTTTAAAATAGTACAAAGGGTCTATTATAGTTTTGGTTTTAAATAGTGCCTGATTACTTAGGCACTATTTTTTTTTGCTGTGTGACAATAGTTACTGACTAAGGAAAAAGGCAACCTTAACTTTGCCTCATAATTCAGAACAACAATTATGAAGAATCAATTTCTCATCACCATCGGAATTTTCAGCTACTCCCTTTTGAGCTACAGTCAAGATACGATTACCATAGCTAAAAAGGATTTACTCGAAAAAGTTACTGATGCTAATCTGCAAATTCAATTGGCGCAAAAAAATTACCAATCCGCCAAAGCCGATTACCAACAATCTAACGCACTCTTTTTGCCTAACATTACTGCAAGTCACACCGCCATTTCAACAACCAATCCGTTGATGGCTTTTGGTTCCAAACTAAATCAGGAAATTTTAACGGCTTCCGATTTCAATCCAGCACTATTAAACGACCCTGCCAAAATTCAAAACTTTGCAACAGTCATCAGTGTGCAACAACCATTACTCAATGCTGACGGTCTTTATGAAAGAAAAGCAGCCAAAGCCAAAATGCAAGCATATCAATTACAGTCAGAACGCACCAAAGAATACCTACAATTGGAAGTTAGCAAAGCCTATATGCAATTGCAGTTGGCATACAAAGCGGTAACTGTTTTGACAAAAGCAGAAAGAACAGCGCTAGCAAATTTGAAACTAATTGACAATTATTTCAAACAAGGATTAGTTCAAAAAACAGATGTTTTAAATGTTCAGATACGAGTAAATGAAGTTTCCAATCAATTGCAATATGCTAATAGTAATATTCAAAACGCTTCCGATTATTTAGGTTTTCTATTGAATGAAGACACCAAAAACAAAACCTTCAAACCTTCGGAAGAATTAGAAAACACCATTACCGTAACCACCGTAACAACAGAGGTTCCCGAAAACCGAAAAGATATTCAAGCCATGACGCAATCGACATCGGCTTATCAAAAAATGTATCTGTCAAGCAAAATGAATTTCTTGCCAAGACTAAATGCTTTTGGAAGTTATGAAATGTATGACCAAACGTTATTTGGCACCAAAGCCAACGGATATACTGTTGGAGCACAATTATCCTGGAGCGTTTTTGATGGGTACAAATCCATCGGTAAAATGGCAAAAGCAAAAGCAGATTATCAAAAAGCAGGAATAGAAGCTGAGCAATACAAAAAGCAAAGTCAACTTGACATCAATAAAACCAACCGTCAACTTTTGGATGCTGAAAATAAAGTAAAACTTTCTCAATTGGCATTTGAGCAATCACAAGAAGCCTATCGTATCCGACAAAATCGTTTTACACAAGGCTTAGAAAAAACAACCGATTTATTGCAATCGGATACCCAAATGATTCAAAAAGAACTAGAACATTTACAAGCCATATTTGAATATAATTTTACTAAACAGTATTTACAATTTTTAACGAATTAATTATGAAAAAGATATTTATACCATTACTTGTAATCGGATTAACCTTGATGGTTTCTTGTGCAAAAGAGAAGAAAGAAGTAGCCAATAACGAACCGGCGATTGCAGTGAAAGTAAGTCGCATTGCTGCAGATAACAATCCTAATTTTGTTTCAGCCAGCGGCAAGATTGAAGCCGAAAACAGTGCTAATGTTAGCACTCGCATGATGGGCTATGTAACCAAGGTAAATGTCAAAGTGGGTCAAAAAGTAAGTGCAGGACAATTGTTGGTGAGTATCAACAACGCCGATTTGCAAGCCAAAAAAGCACAAGTGGATGCGTCAATTATACAAGCTACGGCGTTGTATAACAATGCTAAAAAAGATTTTGATCGTTTTACAGCTTTATTCAACCAACAAAGTGCTTCTCAAAAAGAATTGGATGATATGACCTCACGCTACGAAATGGCAAAAGCAGGTTTAGAAGGAGCCAAACAAATGCGTAACGAAGTAATGGCGCAGTTCTCTTATTCCAATATTACCGCTCCATTCTCCGGAGAAGTGACCAATACCTTTGTCAAAGAAGGTGATATGGCCAATCCCGGAATGCCATTGGTAAGCATCGAAGGAGCTTCTCATTTACAGGTAACAGCTATGGTTTCTGAAAATGATATTACTTCCATTCAAAACGGCATGAACGCAAAAGTTTTGGTAAAATCTTCTAATCAGGAACTAACCGGAAAAGTGATTGAAGTAAGCGGTTCAGCTAAAAATACTGGCGGACAATATTTAGTGAAAATCAATTTAAGTAACACCAATAATAAAGTACTATCGGGTATGTTTGTCAATGTGCAGTTTCCGTTGGTTAGTAAGAAACAAACAACTACAGCCACCATAAATAAAGTTGTAGTGCCCGAAAGTGCTTTAATCCATCAAGGCCAGCTAACCGGAATATATACCATTGGTAACAAAAATATTGCAATTCTAAGATGGTTGCGCACTGGAAAAACCTATGGCAATCAAGTAGAAATATTATCCGGATTATCGGCTAACGAACAATACATTGTTTCTGCCGAAGGCAAATTATACAACGGAGCAAAAGTTTCTATTCAGTAATCAAATGCTACAACTTAAAACTATTGTCACCCTGAGCGCAGTCGAAGGGCTAATTATAAACTAAACAAAAATGCAAGAAGGTATATCAGGTAAAATAGCTCACTTTTTCATCCATTCAAAACTAACCATTTTGTTAATGGTTGGCTTGATGATAATCGGTGTCTACAGTTCGTTCTTAATTCCAAG
>CAISUR010000497.1 GCA_903888655.1 uncultured Bacteroidota bacterium
AAACTATTTCCTGACCATGAGGTTTCCAATGAACCTGAAGAAACAATTGAAAAAGAGCATGAGTTATTCGTTCAAAAAGAGCCTATGATTTGTAAATTTGAAAAACGAAAAGGCAAACCCACCACTATCATTTCGGGTTATGAAGGCGAAGAGGAAGATTTTAAAATTTTAGCTAAAGAGTTAAAAAACAAACTCGCCGTTGGAGGCAGTTTTAAAGATGGTGAAATCATCATTCAAGGCGATTATCGCGATCGAATAATGAAACTATTACAAGATAAAGGATTTAAAACAAAACGTGATGGAGGATAATTTGAAGTACGATGTTTGTAATCCAAAATGCAAATAACTTCATAATCTTTTAAACTCTTAACTTATAAACTAAAAAAATGATTGCATCATCAGAATTAATTTTAAATCCGGATGGAAGTGTATACCACTTGAACCTAAAACCGGAACATATTGCGAAAGACATCATCTTTGTAGGTGATCAAAATAGAGTTGAGAAAATTACAAAGCACTTTTCAAATATTGAATTTTCGCAACAAAAGCGTGAATTTAAAACCCAAACTGGTATTTACAAAGGCAAACGAATGACTGTAATGTCAACAGGAATTGGCCCAGATAACATTGATATTGTCATGAATGAATTGGATGCTTTGGTGAACATCAATTTGGAAACCAGAGAAGTTAAAAAAGAGTTGACTTCATTAAATATTGTTCGAATTGGTACTTCAGGTTCATTGCAAGCCGATATACCATGTGATAGTTTTGTAATGAGTCAATTCGGATTGGGTTTAGATAACATGCTTCGCTCCTATTTGATTGAAGAAATTTCAGAAACTGCTATGGAAGATGCTTTTATCAAACAAACCAACTGGGATTTAAAAAAAGGGCGTCCTTATGTTATTAGAGCAAGTGAAACGCTCGAAAAAAGATTAGAAAGTGACAAAATATTCAAAGGTTTTACTGGAACTGCTGGCGGATTTTACGGTCCACAAGGACGCGTTTTGAGGTTAGGTATTCAAGATCCAGAATTGAATAGTAAAATGGACCAATTTGAATATGAAGGCATCAAAATGACCAATCTAGAAATGGAAACCGGAGCTATATATGGCTTAGGAAAATTATTAGGCCATGAATGTTTATCACTAAATGCCATCATTGCTAATCGTGCCACTGGAACTTTTAGTGACGATCCGTATAAAGCTGTGGATGCTTTGATTGGGTATGCTTTGGATAAATTAGCGGAATAATTCGTCAATTTGAAAATTAAGTGATTAGGAACACAGATTCAAGAAATTTAAAAAATTATAGTAATTTCTCTAATTTCCCTAATCTGTGTTGTAAAAAATAATATATGACATTTAGATTTGCAAGACATACTAACGATTTAGAAAGAATAAAATCCTTTTACATTACTGTATTAGGGTTAGAATTGCTTGGTAGTTTTGAAAATCATAACGGTTACGATGGCATTTTTTTAGGCAAGTCAAATGAGAATTGGCACTTGGAGTTTACAAAGTCGAATGACGTTGTATCTTTCAATTTTGAAGATGAAGATATTTTAG
>CAISUR010000498.1 GCA_903888655.1 uncultured Bacteroidota bacterium
CAATAATTTATCTTTTAAAAAAAAAACTAAATTTAAAAAAAAAACATTTTTATGAAAAAAATTACTTTATTACTCTTGTTTTTTATCGTATTTCAAAGCAAAGCTCAAGTGGTTGCTTCTCAAAATTTTGATACAGCATTGGGCTGGACATCCTCAACTGTAGTGAATGATGCAGGTACTACTATATCGGGTTGGACTAGAGTTACCGCAGGAACTACTCCAACTTGCTCTCCCTATGCAGGTGCTGGAATGGCTAAATTCGATTCTTATGATATTACTTCAGGCGGTTCAGCTAGGCTAACCTCACCTGCCATAACTTTTTCAGGATTGGAATATAAAATAAAATTCAAGATGTACAGAGATAATGGATATAGTACGAGTACTGATAATGTTGCAGTTTATATTAATTCAAATGCAAATCTTACCGGAGCCACATTATTAGGTACTGTAAATAGAGCCCTTGGATTGGATCCAATTGAATCAAGTGAAGGGTGGTATTCTTATTCTTTTAATTTACCTTCAGCAACTACGGGTGCGAAATATATTATTTTAAAGGGGACTTCTGGATATGGTAATAATATCTTTGTTGATGAGGTGAGTTTGGAGCAAATTCCACTTAATGATCCTCAATTAAAAACGCTTAATGTAAATTCATTTATTGTTAATGGATCTACAAACATATCTGGAACAATTTCTAATTTAGGTACAAATGTTATTAATTCAATTGATGTTAATTGGCAAGTAGATTCTGGAACTATTCATACTCAAACATTTTCAGGATTAAATTTGGCTAACAACCAAACTTATGATTTTACTCATCAAGATCAATGGCTTGCTGCTACTGGACAATATTCATTGAATGTTTGGATTTCGAATGTTAATAATGGTGCTATGGATAGTGATACAACTAATAACCAAATAACTAAAACAGTTAATGTAGTGAATGAAATATTTCCAAAAGCAGTGGTATATGAAGAAGGGACTGGTACTTGGTGCGGTTGGTGTGTTAGAGGTCATGTTGGATTAAAAGATATGTATCATAACCATCCTGACGGAAGTTTCATTGGAATTGCGGTTCATAATGCTGATCCTATGGTTTTAACAGAGTATGATTCAGCAATGGCAGGTTTTATAACAGGATACCCTAGTGGAGTTCTTAATCGAGTTGCCTCTGAGGTAGACCCAGGAATAGATTCATTAGAGCCAAGTTTTCAATCGGAACTTAGTAAAATTCCTTTAGCTAAAGTAGCAATTCCAAATCAAACATGGGATCCAGTTTCACGTGAAATAACTCTTGATGTTGAGGCTAAATTTGCATTAGATTTGGCCAATGCCGACTATAATTTAGCAGCTATTATAGTTGAGGATGGAGTGGTAGGTACCGATACAACTTATGATCAGCACAATTATTATTCTTCTCAAGGTATTGATATCATTGATTGGGAAGGTATCAATTGGAGAAATCTTGGTAGTCCAATTCCTGCTGCAAATATGGTTTATAATCATGTTGGAAGAGCTTTACTGGGAGGGTATTCTGGAGTCAGTGGTTCAGTACCAACATCTGTAACCTATAACACTCCATACACTTATACTTTTAACTACACGTTACCAACAACTCAATTTGAAAATAATATAAAACTAGTAGCTATTGTTATTGATAATACTACTTCACAGATTGTAAATGCAAAAGAAGTAACATTAAATACGGCATTAAGTACAAATAACTTTAAAGAAACTAAATTTAATATTTATCCAAATCCA
>CAISUR010000499.1 GCA_903888655.1 uncultured Bacteroidota bacterium
AATCCATAATAGGCATAAAGTTATAGGTCACCACTTTTAGTCCACAAGCAGCTACATTGCGTAAACTCTCCTTGTAATTATCTATATATTTACCAAAATTTTCCTTTTGTTTCTTGATGTCTTCATGTACAGGAAGGCTTTCTATCACAGTCCAAGTCATCCCTGCAGCCTCTACTTGAGCCTTACGCTTGTTTATTTCTTCCACAGTCCAAACATCTCCCACAGCAATATGATGCAAGGCGGTTACAACTCCTGTACAACCTGCTTGGCGTATGTCCCATAAACTTACCGGGTCATTCGTCCCATACCAACGCATTGTTTGCTCCATACAATAATTCATAGCTAAAACTTTTTTTATTAATATTTTCTAAATTATCAAAACTAAGGTTTTAAAATAAACCAATTAGTATATACAAAAAACTCCAAAATAGAAGATTGCTAAATAATATTACGGTTAATTAGATAAGATTCAATTGAACCAAGCATTGATTTAAGAAATCGTATGGAGCCTGCCTCCGTAGTAACCTTAAATCTATTCATAACGTTATTATTATTTTTTTTAAGGAAAAAGGCACTACTATTTCAACTCATAGTATGTTTTAATGGCAGTTCACTTAACTCTTAAGTTCCCTCCTTCCCACAAATATTCGAACTGTCCCTCATTATTCATCAACAAAAAAATAGCTACAAGAACTGTACTAACATTAACTATCTCTTTTTTTGTATTATTCAAATTACTCTAAATTATACTTGCTAAAGTTTATAAGAGCCATGAGATTTAACGAATTTAAGGTTACCTTTTTAGGAGGAGTATGAATTGTTGGTAAAATAGATGTCAAAAGTTTACAAGTGAGATAAAATTATTTTGTTTATTTGAGGGAATGACTTATTAGCACAAAGTCGAGTAGATAAAAAATTTATGCCTAAAAATAGTGCGGTTATCAACCCAAAATTATTTTTAAAATGGCAAAAAAATATCTGCCAATACAAAGCATCTTTTACAATTATTTTAAAATATCCACATGCACAATGTTTATTTTATAAATTTACCGTAATGCCGAAGAGGATGGGTAATATGGTGTTGTTTTGCATGGCTTGATAAATGCAAGAGACTATGGAAAAACTGTGAACGAAAACTCAACAATGGTCTATAATTCATGGCTCTCGCTTTTATTGAAATCTTAATTAGAAGATTTAAGAGAATAGCCAAATTACGGATAGGCATATTTTTTTATTCAGATGTTAAAAACATTTACTATCATTGTAGCGAATTTGCTTACCATTTATGTAGTAAAATGGTGAATGGTATATTTCTTGAAATTGTGTAATTGCTTCCCAACTGCTCATCTGAATAGTCCCTTGTAATATTTTATTAAACATTTTACAGTTTAACCCTTAACAAATTTAAATGAAATATTTATTACTTCAAACCCAAAGATTTGCTAGAGTTTTAGTAGTCTTATTGTCTTTGTTCTTAATCAACAATGCAAAGGCTCAAATAACTGTTAATG
>CAISUR010000500.1 GCA_903888655.1 uncultured Bacteroidota bacterium
CATTAACACCAGTAGGTAAATTAGAAACTTTAGTTAAACCAACACTAGTGGTAGAGTTAAATGTATTTGGAACAAAATAACTTCTTCCCCAATCTTTATTGATTAAATTCCCAACATTGATGATACTTAATGAAAATTGAATGGTATGAGTAAAATCTTTTCCGTCTTTAATTTTAAATTCGTCCATTATTCTCATATCGGTTTGAATATTCCATGGCGTATTAGCACCATTTCTTTCGGTAAACTTCCCTCTTCTACTATTTAAATAATCATTACTACTAATAAAGTTTTCATAAGCGGCAACTTGTGCAGGATCGCTTGTAAATACTCCACCAGTAACAGTACCCAAATATTTAGAAGCTTCTGCAGCATCTTTAAAGATATACGCTAAACCTGCTGATTGACCTGTTCCTGCAATAGATGAATTAACAAATCCCCAAGTGTATGGATTTCCAGATTGCGCATTGAAGAATAAGTTTGCCGAAATAGTATTATTTTTTCCAAGGTTTATGGCATAACCTACATTTGAAACAATTCTGTGTTTGATGTCAAAGTTAGACGTTGCTAATTGAGGATTATTAGGCGTTAATGATTGGTTCATTTGCCAGTTACTTTCCATAGAATTTCTAATACCATTAGTAATATCTGTTGCATGACCATAGGTATACGCCACCATGAAATTAAGACCAAAATTATACGTTTTAGAAATCATTTCTGTTAAACTATATCTATAACCTTGACTAGTATTCGATAACAAATAAGCATTTGAAAAAGCTGAATTTATATTACTTGAATAAATTGGCATTTCATGATTAACGTCATAAGTATAATATGTAGGATTATCTGTTTTATTAACTTGTTGGAACATTAAATCGTGAATTACTTTAGTATAAATTACTTCTTCAGTAAACTTATAACCTTTGAATGTATAATCTATTGCCAACGAATTTCTAGAAATTTTTGGCATCTTAAATTTGTTGTCAATTAAATCTGCTTGAACTTTAGGAGTTGCGTCATGGTAACCATTTAGCCCACTAGGGTTATTGTTTAAGGGAGAATTTAGCGGATCCCCATAAGTAGCAACTTGAGCTGGAGTTAAATTATTTTTATCAAAACTTCCATATCCTACACCATCATTATAATAGGCGTATCCTAACCATGCAAAAGGAATTCTACCAGTAAATATTCCAGAACCTCCTCTAATAATTAATGACTTATCTCCTTTTACATCATACGTAAATCCAAAACGCGGGGATAAAGATGCTGTTGTGAAATAATTATTTTTGATTTGGCTCAATGGTGTGTAATTGTAAGTAGTTCCATAATTAGGATCTACAGGTGAATTTTGCACTTGAGAACTCAAGTTAGGTTTTGTTGGTAAATCAGTATAATCTACTCTAATACCCGGCATTATTTTAAGTTTTTCTCCAATTTTAATTTCATCTTGTACATAGGCACTATACATATTTACTTTAAATTTCGCATAAGGATTGTTGAAGATATCGTCTCTGCTAGAATAATCAAATGGATAAGTCCCTCTCACACGCGATGGATTTGAATTATAAAAATCATTTAAAGTTTTGTACGATATTCTACCATTAAGAGCATTTACAAAACCATAGTTAATATCATAAAGCTCATTATGTGTTCCAAATAACCACGTATGATTTCCTTTTTTGTACGTTAAATTATCTGTAATTTCAGTAGTGTTTTGTTTCATATTAAAAACAGTAGCTTCTCTATCATTTCCCAAGTAAATAGTTCCTCCACTATTACCAATTTCTACTTGAGGAAACATAATGTAAGATGATTGTGGCTCTCTGTAATCTTTAATAGTTGAATATCCAACCAAAAAGGCATTCGACCATCTGTTATTTAAGTGACTTTTTAGTTCTAATACCGTACTAACGGATTGATTGTGTTGCACAAAATCCATGCTTGAAAATCTAAAGTTCGCTCCATCACGCTCTAAATTTGATGCTTCAGATAAAACAGTGTTGTTACGAAGCGATAGTGAGTGTTTTTTATTGATTTTCCAATCTACTTTATTGAAAAACTTCTTGCTATTAGAAAAGTTGTTATAAGCATTGTATGAACCTACATCAAAACCATATTTAGTTTTTACAAAATTTGCAATAGCAGCTGCTGTAGTATTGTCAATTAAAGAAGTTACATTTCCGTTAGCATCTACATCTCCTGCATTATAAAATATTGGGTCAGTTCTTTTAGTATATTCTTCGTTTGTAAAAAAGAATAATTTATCTTTGATAATTGGAAAGCCAACTCTAAATCCAAGTTGATAGTCTTCAAAAGCACTTGGCATTTTTGATCCATCACCAACATTATTAGGACCTGTTATAGAAGCATTTCTTCCATAACTATATATTGATCCTGACACTTTGTTTGTTCCACTTCTTGTAACCGCGTTAACGCTACCACCAAGGAAATTTCCCAATTTTACATCATAAGGCGCAATATAAACTTGAACATCTTGAATAGCATCTAAACTGATGGAATTACTTCTAGTACTACTTCCGGGCATTCCCGAAGTTCCTGATTGACCGCCTAGCGAAGGACTAAATCCAATTGCATCATTATTGATAGAACCATCAATAGTAACGTTATTATATCTAAAGTTAGTTCCTGCAAAAGAATTATTAGCACTTTGCGGTACTAATTTTGTTACATCTTGAAGTCCTCTGTTAATGTTTGGTAAACCACTAATTTGTGTTTGACTGATATTCGTTCCATTTCCTCTGGTTGTTTTTTTACCTGCTACAACAACTTCTTCTAACACATTATCTTTTTTCTCAACTTTAATTGTTGGATAATCGTTATCACCCAACGACAATTGAATTTGAGATGCAGTAAATTCTTTTGAATTAATACTTTTTACTGAAATTTTATAAGGACCTCCAACGTTCAAATTTTCTAAATTGAATCGACCTTGTTTATCAGTAGTAGCTTCATACGAAGTGTTTGTAGGCACATGTGTTAGAACTACAGCTGCATCTGATACAGGGGCAGTGCCATCAGTTACCTTTCCAGACATCGATGATGTTGTCATTTGAGCTGACATAGAATGTATCATCAGCATCAACATAAATGTAAAAAATAATTTTAATTTCATAATAATTATAATTGTTATTGTTTCGGCGCAAAAATACTTCGGCAATTCTTATTATAACCTTAATGAAAGTTATCAATATGTTTATTAAATGTTATTATAATGTTAAGAGATTTTTGGAAGTAGTCATAAAAAAAGCTGCCTAAATCAGACAGCTTATTGTATTAAATTTGAGAATTATTTAGGATTATTTTATAAATATAATCAAAATATAGTAAGTAATAGCTGCTATTAAAGCAGATACTGGTATGGTTAAAATCCAAGCCCAAAGAAGATTTACAGTTACTCCCCAACGCACTGCTGAAACTCTCTTGGTAACTCCTACCCCAATAATAGAACCTGTAATTGTATGCGTTGTAGATACCGGAATTTTAAAATGCTCGGTCATGAATAACGTTAAGGCACCAGCGGATTCAGCTACAACACCTTCAAAGGCATTTACTTTAGTAATTTTAGAACCCATTGTTTTTACAATTTTCCAGCCTCCACTTAATGTACCAGCAGCGATAGCAGAGTAACAAGCAATTGGAATCCATTCTGGCATTTTTCCTTCAATTTTAATTCCATCTTTTTCAGAAGGAAGAATCACATTTAAGTCAAGCCAACCAAGCGACATATTAGTATTTGGATGTGTGTTCAAATAAACCGCTACTGCTGCAGCAATAATTCCCATAACTTTTTGAGAATCATTACCACCATGTCCTAAACTAAAAGAAGCAGAAGATAACAACTGCATCTTTTTTAATACTTTTTCGGCTTTTCCTGTTGAAAGACTGCTAAAAGCTAAATTAAAAATTGCTAAACTAAAAAATATGAAACCTACCAATAACCATTTAATATTTGAAGGCTCCGCTATTACTGCAAAAAAGTGATTTTCAAATCGAGGTTTGTCGATATCAAATTTTAACACTGACATCAAAAACCAAATCACTAATGCCATTAATACGACGGTGAATAATTTTGGATAGATACTCTTTCTGGAAGCATACATCATCCATAAGGAAATAAAATAAGAAATAATCATCCCAATTAAAGGAGCGAACACAATAAAAGCTATAATTACTAATACTCCTGATGGCAATGAACCACCCTCACCCGGTTTATACCAATTTACCACATGAAAACCAGCATGAGCTATAGCCGCACCAGCAAAACCTCCAATTAACGTATGGGATGACGATGATGGAATTCCTCTCCACCAAGTAATTAAATTCCATATTATGGCGGCAACCACTCCAGCAAGAATTACGGTTAAATCAATATTTTCTGTCTTGGCTGTTTTTGCTACAGTATCTGCCACTCCAAAACCAAAAACCCAATACGCTAGAAAATTAAAAAAAGCTGCCCACAGTACTGCTTGAAAAGGCGTTAATACCTTGGTCGCAACTATGGTTGCAATAGAATTGGCTGCATCATGAAAACCATTGATATAATCAAATAGTAAAGAAAGTACTATAATAACAAGTAGTAAAGTCATATTGGAATATCTAAATTATAGTTCTATTATGAGTGCTTTACAGAAATTTGTTCCATAACATTGGAAACGCTTTTACACTTATCGGAAGCCATTTCGAGAGAAGAAAGTACTTCCTTGTATTTTATTATATTTTTAGCATCGGTTTCATTTTCAAA
>CAISUR010000501.1 GCA_903888655.1 uncultured Bacteroidota bacterium
ATTAAATATTTTTCTAAAAAAGTAAAGCCAAATTTTATAAGGAAGAATTGACTTTTTTGATATTTATTGTAGATTGCTTTTTTTAAGCTTTATTCTTATTCATTTTGCTAAAATATAGCAACTATTCTGAAAGCTTATAAAAGCATTACTATTTTTTGCTATACTCTTCATCTAAAACTTCAAAAACAGAATTTAAACTCTTGTATTCAGGTACAATTTTTTTCATTTTTGTAACTAATTCTGTAGGATTTAATTCACTAGCACATTGAATTAAATCTTCTATTTGCTCATTCACAATTTTAAATTCATTACAAACTTCTTTAGCAATCATAATCTTTTCATGATGAGTAGCAAGATTTTTGGCTGAATCATTTAATAATTCTTCAAATAATTTTTCTCCTGGTCTTAATCCAACAATTTTTATTTGAATATCCTTATCAGGAACAAATCCAGCTAAACGAATCATCTTTCTTGCCAAATCTATAATCTTTAACGGTTTTCCCATGTCAAATATAAATATTTCACCTCCATTTCCCATAGTACCAGCTTCCAATACTAATTGACAAGCTTCAGGAATCGTCATAAAATAACGAATAATATCAGGATGAGTAATTGTAATTGGTCCCCCTTCTTGAATTTGCTTGGTAAATAGCGGTACAACCGAACCATTTGAACCCAAAACATTCCCGAAACGTGTAGTTATAAATTTGGTGAACCGTTCCGAATTGTTTTTTTCGTGTTTAAAATGCTTTGATTGTACATACATTTCAGCAATTCTTTTGCTAGCCCCCATAATACTGCTTGGGTTTACCGCTTTATCGGTAGACACCATTACAAATCTATCCACATTATGTTTGTTAGATAAATCAGCAATATTTTTTGTACCCAAAACGTTGGTCAAGATAGCTTGTGATGGATTTTCTTCCATCATAGGAACATGTTTGTATGCTGCAGCATGATAAACTACATTAGGCGAATACTTTTCAAAAATTTTATCTAAAACTTTATAATCCCTTACGTCAGCTATTACGTTTAATACTTCAACACTATGGTTTTTTTCTAAAATTTCTAACGATAATGAATGAAGTGGCGTCTCTGCTTGGTCTAATATTATTATTTTCTTCGGTTGAAATAAAATTACTTGTCTAACCATTTCACTACCAATAGAACCTCCTGCGCCCGATATCAATATAGACTTCCCTTTTATGTTGGATGATATTGTCTCAGTGTTTAATACAATTGGTTTTCTTTCTAATAAGTCATGGATTTCAAAGTTCTTTATTTTCTTTGAAATTTCCTTTTTATCATCCCAGTCAGAAACAAGCGGTAATGTAAATACTTTAAATCCAAATTCAATACATTCTTCAACCAAGATTAAACGTTCCTCTTTAGACAAACTATTATCTGCAATAATCAATGCCTCTACTTTCTCGTGACGCATTAAAACTGAAATAGTTTTTTTTATTTGAAAAATCGGTAGATCTAAAATACGTTTTGTTGAGTTTTGATTATTTTTATCAATAAAACCAACTAATCTAAATCGGGCGGGCGTTTCTGACTTGAGCGCATTTGCAACAGCTATTGAATTAGCATCTGAACCATAAATGATAGCTGGTATTTTTTTGTGAGTACCTGCTTCAATGAAAAATTTCTCATAAGTCTGTTTAACGATTATCCGATAAATAAATAATAAACTAAAGGACAACACCGAATTAATAAATGCTCCAGTTGTTAAAAAAAATTTATGTTTATCAAATAATAAAAGTATTGTGTTTAAAAGAATCAAAAATATAAAGGTAGCAAACTGTGCAAAAAATAATTTCAACCCATCTATATATGAGGAATGCCTAATTATTCCGGAATATGTTTTAAATATCCAAAAAAAGAATAAATTGATTAGGGTATAAAACAATAATCCATGTGAAAAATATTTATAGGCAATATAATTCAATTTTAGACCTTTAAACAACAGAATGGTAATAACACTCGAAATTAAAACAATTGAAATATCGAGAACCAAAATTATCCATCTAGGAAGATAGCTTAAGTTTTTCACATTAAACCGTAAGTTAATCTTTACTAGCGAATTAAAAAAATTAGACCCGAAGGTATTTTTAGTAGTTTTATTCAACATATTTATTTTAGTAGGTAAATTTATAAATAAATATTGGGTTAAAAACCAAAAGATTCAAGACAATTTTTAATTCTATATCGATCTTCTTCTGTCAAATTTGATCCTGAAGGAAGACAAAGTCCATTTTCAAACAATTGCTCGGAAATGTTTCCTCCATAATAAGGTGCTTGTGAAAAAATCGGTTGTAAATGCATTGGCTTCCATAACGGTCTACTCTCTATATTTTCATTATCAAGTAATAATCTTAAATCTTCTCTCGTTTTATGTGAGGATTTTTTTGAATCAATAGTAATCGCAGACAACCAATGATTAGAAAAATAATCGTGACTTGGTTCAGAAAAGAGATTTATTTCTTCCCGAGAAGAAAAAATTTGTTCATAAAAATTGTGCATCTCTCTTCTTTTTGAAACATGTTCGTCTAAAACCTCCATTTGCCCTCTTCCAATTCCCGCACAAATATTGCTCATTCTATAATTATATCCAATTTCACTATGCTGATAATGAGGTGCATTATCTCTAGCTTGGGTTGCTAAAAATATTGCCCTTTCTTTCATTTCTTTTGTTTTAGTAACAATCGCCCCACCACCAGATGTGGTAATAATTTTATTTCCATTAAATGACAACACACTAATATCACCAAAAGTACCACATTTATTACCTTTATAACTGCTTCCTAGCGCTTCTGCACTATCTTCCAAAATTGGAATTTCATATTGGTTAGCAATTTGTCGAATTTCATCAACTTTAAAAGGCATTCCGTAAAGATGAACTGCAATAATAACTTTTGGTTTTTTTCCTATTAAAATTCTAGATTTTATAGCTTCTTCTAAAGCATTTGGGCAAATATTCCATGTCTCTAGTTCGCTATCAACAAAAATAGGAGTTGCCCCCAAATAAGAAATAGGATTAGCCGAAGCAGAAAATGTCATACTTTGACAAATTACTTCATCTCCTGCCTTTACGCCTAATAAAATTAATCCAAGATGAAGTGCGGCAGTTCCTGAACTTAAAGCACCTACAAAAACATCCTCTAGCAAATACTTTTCTAGATCTTGCTCAAAACCAGCAACATTTGGTCCTAATGGAGCTACCCAATTGGTATCAAAAGCTTCTTTGATATATTTTTGTTCTTCTCCACCCATATGAGGCGAAGAAAGCCAAATTTTTGAATTAGAAATTGTCAACATAAATTGCTCTTTTCAATAATAGAATTGAGACAAATGTACATAATATTACTATTCTTATTCATCGTTGAAACAATTTTTATTTTTTTAAACTATCATTACTGAATGTTTAATATTTCACTATTTTTACAAAAAAATATTTTGATACATTTTTTTAAACAAAAACCTTACTTACAGGATCTCATTCCAGACAATTATATAGACATTCATTCACATTTAATGCCAGGAATTGATGATGGAGTAAAGACTTTAGAGGAAAGTTATGAAGTAATTAGTCATTTGGTGGAATCAGGTTACTTGCGTTTCATCACCACACCTCATGTGATATCCGATCGGTATCCA
>CAISUR010000502.1 GCA_903888655.1 uncultured Bacteroidota bacterium
GTCTCGAGAGAAACGGATTATGAGTCCGGTGCCTTCGACCACTCGGCCACAGATGCGTTTAATATTAGATAATGGAACTGGTGGGAATTGAACCCACGTCCACTCGCTCAATTTCTATAAACTCACTCACAAGTTTAGCTTTATTCTATATTTAAAGCAATCATTTTTTTATCTCATTTAATTTGAGTTGGATAAGTTTGATTTTTAACTACTAAAAATCTCCGATTTTAACAGAATGTTTTTTCTATTACAGAACTTGAATAGAATTATGCTAAAGCAAGTTTGCGTTCAAACGAAAGAATATTGTTTGCGCTTATAGTTTTAAACTTAGTTTTACAAGAAAGTTTAAGCTTGACTTGAATCATACTATAAAATTATAGAGAGTGTCGATACCTGAACAGCCCCACATATCATTTTATTTTAACATACAATGGATTGATTTACACTTAATAAAGAAATAATCTGAAGTAGGCATGGCGGGAATTGAACCCACGACCACCAGGACCGGAATCTGATGCTCTATCCACTGAGCTACACGCCTTATGCCATAGATATAACAGATTAATGATTAACTATAAAGTGTTTTAATCCTACTACATAATATTTTATCAAATATGGAGATATTTGTAAGAACTAACTCATAGTAATCACGGCTTAATATATTTAAATTTACCGTCAAATAACCGAGACCGTTACACATTCTACATCGTCTACTAAAAGCATCATAAACACTTTGTCCAGATCGCGTTCTAGTCATTTCTACCAGGCCTAATTCAGACATCTGTACTATGGTAGATTTTATAAAATCTTTTTTAACTAATTTATTTAGATACTGAAGAAGTTTCATTTGATCAACTTGATTGGTTGAATCGATAAAATCGATTATGATAATACCTCCAAGGTTGCGTAAGCGTAGTTGTTTAACAATTTCGTACGCTGCCGAATAATTAACCCAGAGACTAGTCTGTCTTGAGTTACGTAATGTAGTAAATGAGCCTGAGTTAACATCTATCGTTGTTAAAGCTTCTGTCTTCTCGATTATAATATACCCTCCCTTAGGCAAGTTGACCCTTGGTTTCATAACCTCACTAAGAATTATATCTATTAAATAATATTTAATTAAATCTAACTCTGAGTTATGTACTTCAACAAGTATCTTTTTATCTGTCTGAAATCTTTTGATTTTACTTAAAGTCAATTTCAATGTTTTAGCAGCTTCGTAAGAATCGACGGCAATAAATTCAAAGTTTATCGTTGAATAATCTTCAAGGATCTTATTAAGAAAATTCTTTCGTTTACTAAGTAAAGAAGGTCGAGAGGTCTTAAGAGACTTGTATAAAATTAGATTCCACCTAGATTTTAGTGTTTTAATTTCCTTAATTAAGAAATTTACGTTGGCTTGAATAATTCCAGATTTTGCCATTATTCCTATACGTTTTGGGTTAACAAGTAAATTACTTACTGCTTTGACATAGTCTTTGTCAATGTCACTAGAAACTTTTTTTGTGATGCTTATAGAATCAGAGAAAGGTAATAGTACTAAATATTTTCCAATCAAAGTGATCTCAGAACTGACACTTGGACCTTTAGTTCCAATTGGCTCTCGAATAATTTGAACCAGAGCAGTCTTGTTAATTTTCGTCGAACTTGATGTATCAGAAAATTGGCTCCTATCTTTTGATTGCTCAAATGATATGAACCCATTTTTTGCTAGGGGATTAAGTATGACAAATGCAGCATCTAAACTAGGTAATATAGTGGAAATCTTTCCTAAGTAAATATCGTTAACTTTATATAAGCTATGCTCCATAGTAATACTGAGTAACTTATTTTGAAAATAAATTAATCCTACACCGCTTTTTTGTATAACAATTAATCTATAACTCATAAATCATATTTATAATTTCCCGTAGATGTAGAAAACAAAAATAAAAAATTTCCACCCTATGTAA
>CAISUR010000503.1 GCA_903888655.1 uncultured Bacteroidota bacterium
ATAGGTTTCGCGAAATTTATTACCACACCACATGTCATGGGTGAAGTTTGGAATAATTCTAGAAAATTAATTGAAGAAACTTACTCAAATACTATTGCCAATCTTGCTTTTCCAAATATTGATAGTAAATTGAAAGTTGCTGCTGAATATATGATTGACAATGAATTTAGAGAACTATTTAAAAAAGAATCACTACTTACCTTAAAAGACAACTATGTATTAGTGGAAATGTCTTATTTAAATCCGCCGTTTCAATTATTTGAAATATTGCAAGAACTTCAAGAATCTGGTTATCAACCGGTATTAGCTCATCCTGAACGTTATAATTTTTATCACAATTCATTGAGTAATTACAAAAAATTGAAAGAGATTGGTTGTCTTTTTCAATTAAATATGTTATCTACTGTTGGCTATTATGGTAAAAATGTATCTAAAATTAGTGATGAATTAATCTCTAATAATTTAATCGATTTTATAGGCTCTGATGTACATCATTTTAAACATTTAGAAAGTATAAAGAAAAGAATAATTATAAAAAAATATGATTATCTATTACCTGTTTTTGGAAATAATTATTTTTTTAGTTTCTAATTTAAGTAATAATTATAGATTTATATATAACCCTTTATTCTAATAGAGTTAGTAAAATAAATGCAATCGCAACAACAAACTTATTCTAATAGATATTAAATTCAATCAATATTACAGAAAAAGGTGGTCATATAAATTATGAGACCACCTTTTTTTATGTAAAGAACTAATTATTTATTTTTTTCTACTAAATAAAGAAAAGATTTTTTTGAAAAAGGATCGTTTTTGTGAATCACTATCATCTCCATATCCATATCCATATCCATAGTTATAGTTATATTTGTATTTATAAGAATATCTATATCCATATCCATAGGAATCATTCTTTCCAACATTGTTAATAACATAAACTAAGTTTTTAAGTTTATCTTTGTCGCTCAATCCAACAGAGTATTCCAAAAGACCTTTAGGAGTAAATCCAGATCTAACAACATATAAAGTCACATCTGCTAATTGAGAAATCATTAACGTATCAGCCACCAAAATAGTAGGAGCAGTATCAAAAATAATAAGATCATATATTTTTTTGGCCTCCTCTATCAACTTTTCAAATCTACCATTAGATAATAATTCAGCAGGATTTGGTGGTATTTTACCCGAAAAAATAACATCTAAATTATTATTTCCTAATAGATTTGTATTAGTAATGCTTTTCAAATCTACAGAACTATTATGAAGGAAATCCTGTAAACCTATAGTATCTTTTTTAATTTTAACATAGTTATGCAATTGAGGATTTCTTAAGTCGGTGCCTACCAAAAGTACTTTTTTATTCATTAAAGAATACGATATTGCTAAATTAATTGTAGCAAAAGTCTTTCCCTCTCCTTTTATCGTTGATGTCACTAAAATTACTTGACCTAATTTTTCAACTTTTAGTGGTAGTACATAAGATAAATTGGTTCTCAAAATTCTAAAAGCCTCCCCAAGCAATGATCGATCGTTAACGCCTGTTAATCGTTCATCGGAATCAATATGAGGAATCTCTGCTATTACAATTTTATTTTTGGCATTTCTAGTAATGTCTTCTTTAGTGTGAATTTTATCGTCTAAAAGGAAAATTAAAAATATAATTAAAAAAGGGATTCCAAATCCAATAAGCAATGCACCAGCATAATAAATTAATTTAATTGGTGAAATTGGCTTTGTATCTGTAAGTGCATAGTCAACAACCTTAACAGTTGATGCCGTAATTGCAAGATTTATTGCAGCTTCCTCACGCTTTTGAAGCAATAAAATATATAAGGCTTCTTTTATCGATCGTTGACGCTCTATTGCATTTAATACTTTTTCGTCATTCGGAATTGCACTAAATTTATCAGAAGTTAACTTTTTGAAATAATTATTTTTGGACAGAGAAACCTCCATTTCATCCTGATAAGATTTTAATGATTGAAGAATATTTTTCTGAAGCTTTATCAATTTATCTTTTATTGCGGTAACGACAGGATTTTTTGCCCCACCACTTACTGACAAACGTTCTCTTTCCAATACTACAGCATTATATTCTGAGATAACAAGGTTTACTTCCTCATTTAACACCCCAATGTTACTGGGAATCAATCCATATTTTGTATCGGATTTTATTGTTTGTTCTAGAATTTTAGAAAGAGCAATTTGTGTTTCTATTTGAAAAACATCATTCTTTTTCAACACTTTTTGCTCAGTAACCGATTCTGCATCAATCTCTAAAAAAGAAAGCTCATTATCCTTTTTATATCTTGCTTTATTAGTTTCAATTGAGTCTAATTCTCGTTCAATTGTCTTGAATCGATTATTGACAAAATCTATTGTCTTCTGATAGACTAATCTTCTATCACTAACACCATCATTATCATATTGTTTGACAATTTCATTTATAATGGCCTCTGATTTATCTTTATTAGATCCTTTCAAAGAGATTGTTATGATGTCTGCTTTATCATTATTATTGATAATGTTTACATTACTAATAATATTAAGTATTTCGTCTTTTATAGTAGTATGACTGATTAAAAATTTCTGTCCAACTAATTTCTCAGGATTTATACCAACTTGAAGAGATAATTTAAACGGAGTCTTATCTAAATATTGAATAGAATTAAAACGACATTTTTTGCCCATTTCATTATCGTCAAAACTAGTAATTACATACCCCTTATGTGTAATTTCAATTTCAAATGAAATTGATTTATTATCCATTTCTATAGATGATCCCAACCATTCTACTTTAAAAGGTCTATTTTTCCATATTTCAATATTATTAAAATATCCTTTATTGTAATATTGAGTAGTTAAATTAAGACTTCTACAAACTTTTTCTTGAATTCTATAAGAATATAGTATAGCAATTTCATTATCTAAATTAACCCCTGTTTTTCCAAACAATGAGATACTTCCATTTACCGAAGGTAAGACAAAATCACTTTTGGAATCATCAATAATCTTTACAGAAGACTTTGATTCATATATTGATATAGAATGATTTAAGTAATATTTAACCGCAAAAAAACAAACAACAACAGATATTAAAAAAAAATACCAATAACGCAAATAACTAAACAGTAATCTAACGATATCTATATTATTTTCTTTTTCAGTAGTGTTAAAATCACTATTCTCCATCGTTTGATTATTTTTTTAATAATAAAATTAATGTTAGCGCAAATGACACTACTCCAAATAAAGTTCCGATATTAGTAATATATCCTGCTGTCATTACTTTTGGACCATTTGGATTCACAATAATAACATCATTTTGCTTTACATAATAATAAGGTCCGTTAAACCACTCCGATGAAGTCAAATCTAATTTAATATAATTTCTAACTCCATTAACATCTCTTATAAGTAAAACATCTTTTCGAATTCCATTAATTGTTAAATCGCCCGCATAACCTATTGCCTGATTTAATGATATATTTTGTTCATCAAAACCATAGGTTCCTGGCATCCTTACCTCACCAAGCACAGTTACTTTATTATTGACTATTCTAACGCTAACCGTTGGTTCTTTGACATAATCATTATCAATAAGGATTTTAGAAATCATATTTTGCACGTCTAAAGGACTTTTCCCGCCAACTTTTAAATTTCCCAACACAGGGAAAGTAATTGTTCCATCTTGTGACACAAGATATCCTTGAAGCCTATAAGCTCCAAGATTTGAGCTCGTTAAAGTAGCAGTTTGAATATTAAATGGCTCAACCGATTCTGGTATGATTGCACTAACTTTTATATATAAAATATCATTAACTTCAATATTACCCGAAAGATAATTTATGTTATTCTGTGCACCACTAACGATGTCTTGGTAATAAAGAATATCTTTTTTGTTAGCACAAGATTCAATAATAACACAAAGGAATATTAAAAAAACTATTTTTTTAATCATATAATAATTATCGTTTAGTAGATTAAGGGCTATTTCTTATATAAGATTGCAAACTTACAATTTGATTTTGTATTGGCAAGTAAAATTGTTAATTATTGCCTTGCATACAAATAATTTGATTATTTTCTATATACTTTTTTGCTAAAATTTCATTTTTATTATACTTTAAACCTGTGGGACTTCTTAAAGCTCGCAATATATTGGTCTACATCAAAAGGCAGAGGTATAATGGTATAAAAAATAATTTTTACATTCATTAAAAAAGATTTATTGTTGAGATACCACTTATTAATGGATACCTTATCTGGCCATATGATATTATCATAATATTGTTTAGGATTTGATTGATTTGCTAAAATATATTCTTCATTACGATATTTTAATGAAGCTAAACCTGTAATGCCCGGTTTAACATTCAATATTACACGATCTTCGCCTTTTAAGCAGTCAGCATAACCCGGCAAGTCTGGCCGGGGTCCTATTAAAGCCATCTCCCCTTTTAAAACATTTATGATTTGCGGTATTTCGTCTAACTTTGTATTACGAAGGTATTTTCCCCAAAAACTAGGTTCGAGGGAATTTTCATTTAAACTTCGTAATTTATAAACTACAAAGGGAATACCGTTTTTTCCTATTCTTTTTTGTTTAAATAGCATCGTAAAGTCTTTATTTGTTTTATTATTAAAATCAATATCAG
>CAISUR010000504.1 GCA_903888655.1 uncultured Bacteroidota bacterium
GAACATATTAATATTGAATTAAACGAATATTCATCAAAAATTGAAGTAGGAAAAAATGAAATTGAATTACGAGATGAAGATGAATGGAAACAAAGAGAACATAATGAAGTAGCGGTTGACCCAGTTTTTCTTCAGCTTACAGATAGTATAGGTACAATTTTGAATAAATCTGAAAATCTTAAATCAGAAAAATTATTATACAACTACAAGTTAAAAAAGAAAAAAATAACTGACGTACTATTAGCAGGAAAGTTAGTTCGACAAATTCAATCACCTTTATTTCATGAAAATAAAATTAATGGGTATTTAATAATTGCGGTATCTCTTGAGGAAGAAATTGCTATTTTGCATAAATTGAGGGTTATTTTATATATAACTTTTCCGATTGTTTTGTTGGTATTGTTTCTTGTTGCTCAATTTATTGCAGGCAGAAGTATTAAACCAATCAATTCTATCATTGAAATCTCAAATGCTATTACCAACAAAAATTTAACATTAAGAATACCGCTTCCCGCAAATAATGATGAACTATATATTCTTTCAGATACGATTAATAAATTGTTAGATAGAGTTAAGAATACAATAGATAGAGAAAAACAATTTACATCAGATGCTTCTCACGAATTACGAACACCACTTTCCGTAATCAAAGGAACGCTTGAGGTATTGATAAGAAAACCAAGAAATTCGGATGAATATAAGGAAAAAATTAATTTTTGCATTGCTGAAGTAAATAGAATTAATGATTTGGTAGATCAACTATTGCTTTTAGCAAGGTTTGAAAATCAAAAATTATCTCTAAAAGGTGAAGTCATAAACATCAATGAATGTGTCAATGAATCAATTAATAGATTTGCAAATAAAGCTAAAACTAAAAAAATCACAATTATAAAGGAGTTCTCCAATGAACCATTATTTATTGAAACTGATGGATATTTTTTATCTATAATTTTAAATAACTTAATTTCAAATGCATTAAAATATTCTAAAGATAATGGATTAGTTAAAGTAGTTATTGAAAAATTCAATCATAAGCTAGATGTTAAAATTATTGATAATGGTATGGGGATTTCTAAAAACGAACTAGATAAGGTTTTTGATGCTTTTTATAGAGCAAATAACTCTACTAACCACCCTGAAATTAAAGGAACAGGTTTAGGATTATCCATTGCTAAAAGACTTTGCGATATTCTAGAAATTAATATTGATATTGAAAGTAAGGAAAATGAAGGTACTACATTAATTTTAACCATGTACGATCGTGTCAAATAATCTAAACTAAAGAAGAGCTTGTTTATACACTGATAGACATTTTTCGCGAGCTTCTTTATGCTCTACAATTGGTTTAGGATAATCAAACGTTTCCAATTCGGGAATCCATTTTTTGATATATTTTAAGTCTTTGTCAAATTTTTTAATTTGCTCCGTTGGATTAAAAATTCTGAAATAAGGAGCTGCATCTACGCCACTTCCTGCAGCCCATTGCCAATTACCAACATTACTCGCTTGTTCGTAATCTAAAAGTTTACTTGCAAAATAAGATTCTCCCCAGCGCCAATCAATCAATAAATGCTTGCACAAAAAACTTGCCGTAATCATTCGTACTCTATTGTGCATGTGTCCCGTGGCATTGAGTTCACGCATACCAGCATCAACAAAGGGATAACCCGTTTTTCCTTCACACCATTTTTGAAACAATTCTTCATTGTTATCCCATTGTATTTCATCATATTTTGGGCGAAAACAAGATTGAGTAGTATGGGGGAAATGCCACAGAATTTGCATGAAAAATTCCCGCCATATTAATTCTTTAAAAAAAGTTTCATTTTTACTTTCAATAGCTTTCGAAATCATTTTTCGGATAGAAACCGTTCCAAATCGCAAATAAGTTCCGAGATACGAAGTTTTATTTAACGCAGGAAAATTCCGAGTAGCTTCATAGTTGTCAATAAGATTATTTGAAATATCATAAGGAGTAACCGCAATAGAAGATGTCTGAAATTCGATATCTTTTAAACTCAAAAAAGGATAGGAGTGAAGTGCTATTTTTTTAATATAATCTTCTGAATTATATTTAATTAATTGCACTTTCTTAAAGTTTTCTTTCCATTTATTAGAATAGGGAGTATAGACAACATATGGAGTTCCATCCTCTTTAACTACTTCACTTTTTTCAAAAATAACTTGGTCTTTACTCGTTTTAAATTCGACAGTATGTTCTTTGAAAAGATGGTATAATTCTAAATCACGTTTACGAGCATAAGGTTCATAATCATGATTGGTATATACTGTGTTGATGGAATTTTCAGTAATTAGTTTTTGAAAAACTTCAAAAGGTTTACCGTGAAAGACCGCTAACGATTTTCCGATGCTTTGCAATTGATTTTGAATCTTTTCTAATTGCTGATGGATAAAGGTAACACGAGCATCATCTTTTTGCAATTGAGATAAAATGCTCTCGTCAAAAATAAATATAGGAAGTACTTGCTCGCCACTTTGTAAAGCATGGAAAAGACCTATATTATCCTCTAATCGTAAATCGCGTCGAAACCAGAATATGTTCATCTTTAAAAATTAAATGTCCCTTACAAAATTGAAAGTCAATTAATACATTACCTAAATAAATAATTTTATTGACATTGAAATTTGCAATTGATTTTTGAAATTGTTATTTATATTGTTATTGTTATTGTTATTGATTGGTCAATAAAGTTGACATTCCTCCATCTACATGAAAAATTTGACCCGAAATCCAACTGCTCTTTTCACTCAATAAGAAACTTGCCATTTGAGCCATATCATCAGTGGTTCCTACTCTTTTCATCGGATGTCTCTCGGCAGACTTTTCTCTTTTCACGTCATTATTTAAAAACTTGTCTGCTAGTGGCGTATCGGTTAATGATGGAGCAATGACGTTAACTCTAATTTTTGGAGCATATTCGGCAGCCAATGCTTTAGCAAATCCTTCAATTGCTCCTTTGGCAGCAGCAACGCTAGTATGAAAAGGCATTCCCATGCTTGCGGCTACAGAACTAAACAAAACAATACTTGATTGATGGGAAGCGGTAAGATTTGGTAAAATAGTCTGAATTACTTTCACCATACTTATGAAATTTATTTGCAAATCAGATTCAAAACTTTCTGGTTTTAATCCTTTAAATGGTCGTAAATTAATACTACCCGGACAATACACCAATCCATCAATAACTTCTGGTAATTTTGTGAAATCTAAAGTGTCTGTTGTGGCATCAAATGGAATATGAGTTACATGCAAATCGGCGATGTTTTCATTCGTTCTCGAAGCTATGATTACTTTATTTTCGTATTGTAATTCTTTTGCTAAGGCAAGTCCAATGCCATAGGAACCTCCAATTAATAGTATATTTTTCATCGTTTATCTTTTAAATTCTCCAAATAGTTCAATTAATTTTTTGTGTCGGAAATCAAATATCTCCTTAAGTTTTGGTTTGACCAAGAATGGATGTACCATTTGACCCAAAATTCCCATTGGGACCTTATAATCTACAATATCTTCCATTTCGACACCACCAGAAATTTCTTTTAAAAAATGTTTGTGATGCCAAAGCGCATAGGGACCAAAACGTTGTTCGTCAACAAAATATTTTTTGTCTTGTACGTGTGTAATTTCTGTTACCCATTTCATTGGAATTCCGAAAACTGGAGTTACAATATATTGAATGATTTGCCCAGGAAACATCGGTCTATCATCACCAGATAATGTTTTAAAACCCATGTAATCGGGTGTGATTACTTTAAGATTCTTTGGATCTGACAAAAAATCCCAAGCTTCATCCAGTGTTATTGGTAAATTCTGCTTTGTGTGTAGCGTATATATTTTCATTTTTTTTTTGTGTAAAAGTACAAATTGTTTAATCATTTAGACAAATAATTAAACAAAAAATAAATTGATTTAAGTTTAAATTAACATTTGAGGAACATACAATTTGTAATTTTGACACACTAAATTTATTTTTATGAAAAAAATATTTATGTTATTGGCAATTGTTATTGCGAATTTTTATGTTCAGGCGCAAGTTAAAACACCGCAGCCAAGTCCAAAATCAACAGTAGAACAAGTTGTTGGGTTAACTGATGTTACTATTGAGTATTCTCGTCCAAGTGCAAAAGGAAGAGTGGTATTTGGAGATTTAGTACCATTTGGGAAAGTGTGGCGTACTGGTGCAAATGCTAATACTACAATTTCTTTTAGTGATGATATAACTATTGACGGTAAAACATTAGCCAAAGGAAAATATGCATTATATACGTTACCGAAAGCAGATAATTGGGAAATAATTTTCTACAAAACGACAGATAATTGGGGAACTCCTGAAGAATGGAATGAAAGTAATGTAGCCTTGCGAGCTAATGCAAAGCCAGAATCAACTAATAGAAAAGCGGAAACATTTACAATTGCGATATCAAATTTAACAAACGATGCTGCTTCTCTTGAGTTATCATGGGCGACAACTGTGGTAGCTTTACAATTTGAAGTTCCAACTAAAAAAACAGCAATTGCTAGTATAACGAAAGCTTTGGCTGGTCCTTCAGCAGGAGATTATTATTCTTCAGCACAGTATTTTTTAAATTCTAATGGCGATTTAAATAAGGCATTGGAATATATCAATAAAGCGATTTCACTGACTAAAACTGGTGAGGATGTTCCATTTTGGTATTTACGTCAAAAATCTTTGATTCAAGCAAAATTAAACGATAAGAAAGGAGCCATTGAAACCGCCAAACTATCATTAGCTGCCGCAGAAAAAGCTAAAAACAGTGATTACGTGAAAATGAATAACGATAGTATTTTAGAGTGGAGTAAAAAATAGTATTTACATTATAATTAAAAACTACAAATTCAATTAGATATTTATGGATTTGTAGTTTTTTTATGCTCTAATTTTAGCTTTCTGATTAATTATGAATTGAGAAATTAGCGATAAAAGAATTGTGAGCATGGCTCCAATAAAATTGAGCCATAAAAAACTTACAATATCCAAAGAATAGATATATATAATCAAAGATTGACTTAACAAAGCACACCAAAAGATGGAAGTAGCTTTAATGTATTTGATATAAAAACCAACAAGAAATATTCCTAATACGGTTCCATAAAAAATCGACCCGACGATATTTACTAATTGAATTAAATTTTCAAACAACGTTCCTACACATGCAAAAAGAATCGCTATTACGCCCCATAATAATGTAAAATACTTGGTAGCATTCACATAATGTTTTGGTTCCATTTCTGTTTTTTTATTACGCTTGTAAATATCCATGGCTGTTGTTGAAGCCAAAGCATTGATTCCAGAAGCCGATGATGACATTGCAGCCGATAAAATCACTGCTAAGAGCAATCCTATCAATCCTTTAGGAAGATATTTTAATATAAAATAAAGAAACACATAATCTTTATCGTTTGTCTCCGCTTTGGAATCGGCTTTCGAAATTAATTCTTTAGCTTGATCTCTTAAATCTCTTTCTTTATCTGAGAGCGCAACCAGTTTATTGCGTAAAATTGGATTATCATAATTCTCGTTCAAGTGATCAATATACAGCAAGTTATATTCTTTTTTTTCTTCGGTCAATCCTTTTAATTTATCTTCTAAAATTTGATATTGGCTTGCATAAGCAGATTTACTAATAATAGCTTTATTGACAGGATTGAAATTTAAAGGTACTTCATTGAATTGAAAGAAAACAAAGACCATGACGCCTATCAGAAGTATGAAAAACTGCATCGGAATTTTTAAAAAACCATTCATGATAAGTCCCATTTGACTGTCTTTATCAGACTTTCCAGAGAGATAACGTCCCACTTGTGATTGATCGGTGCCAAAATAAGCTAAAAACAAGAAAAATCCACCTGCAATTCCACTCCAAAAAGTATATCGGGTACCAGGATTAAATGAAAAATCGAGTATATTCATTTTTTGATTCGCACCTGCTATGTGTAATGCGTTGGAAAAAGTCATCTCATTGGGCAAAAGATGTAATATCAAGAAGAAAGTAATAAACATGCCCGTCATAATTACAAACATTTGATGTTTTTGCGTAACATTTACTGCTTTTGTTCCACCTGATACGGTATAAATAATTACTAAAATACCAATGATAATATTTAACAGCGTTAGGTTCCATCCCAAAAGTGTGGAAAGTACGATTGATGGCGCATAAATAGTCAAACCCGTTCCCAACCCTCTTTGAATCATGAATAAAATGGAAGCCAAAGTTCTGGTTTTTAAATCAAAACGATTTTCGAGATATTCATAAGCGGTAAAAACTTTGAGTTTATGATAAATTGGGATAAAGGTGACACAAATGACTACCATAGCAATGGGTAAACCAAAATAAAACTGAACGAATCCCATACCATCTTGATACGCTTGTCCAGGAGTTGATAGAAAAGTAATGGCACTTGCTTGTGTTGCCATTACCGATAGGCCAACGGTCCACCAATTGGTTTGCTTATTATCTAAAATATAATCTTCAACATTTTTACTTCCTTGGGTTTTATAGACACCATATATCACTATTGATAATAAGGTTACCGAAAGTATTATCCAATCCAATTGTTGCATATTAAGAGAAAATTTGCATTAAAATATAAAATACTATAAAATAAATCGCATTGATCACAAGTAACCAAGGATATGTATTTTTAAGTTTACTTGATTTATTTGGTTCCATATTATTTTCCA
>CAISUR010000505.1 GCA_903888655.1 uncultured Bacteroidota bacterium
AAATTAAAGGAAACCACTCCTTCTCTTTTGATGATGCAAAGATAAATCAGTTATTTGTATTATTCTCAATAAAAAATTAACTTTAACATATTTTTATCAAAAACATCATAACTACAACGTTATATTTTGATTATAATTCAATAAAATTAGAAAACTACAACGTTCCTCTCAATGCTTGCTCCCTTTCAATAGATTCAAAAAGTGCTTTAAAATTCCCTGCACCAAAACCTTTTGCTCCCATTCGTTGAATAATTTCAAAAAATAAGGTTGGTCGGTCTTGTACTGGTTTAGTAAAAATTTGTAAAAGATACCCGTCTTCATCGGCATCAACCATGATGGCTAATTTTTCAATCTCGCTAATATCTTCTTTCATCATATCCATGTGAACTCCTAAACGTTCTGGTATTGCTTGATAATAGGTGTGCGGTGGAGCAGAAAGAAATTCAACACCGCGCGCGCGCAATTCGGAAACTGTTTTGATGATGTCATCCGTTGCAATGGCAATGTGTTGTACTCCAGGACCTCCATAAAAATCCAAATACTCTTCAATCTGTGACTTTTTCTTTCCTTCAGCGGGTTCATTTATTGGAAATTTAATTCGTCCATTACCATTACTCATTACTTTACTCATTAAAGCAGAATATTCGGTATTGATTTGTTTATCATCAAACGAAAGGAAATTTACAAATCCCATAACATCTTCATAAAATTTTACCCAAGTATTCATTTCGTTCCAACCAACATTTCCAACCATGTGATCGATATATTTTAGTCCTGTGGTTGTTGGGTTGTAATCGGATTTCCACTCTTTATATCCAGGTAAAAATATGCCTTTGTAGTTTTTTCTTTCTACAAAGATGTGAACGGTTTCGCCATAGGTGTAAATTCCAGAACGAACAACTTCGCCAAATTCGTCTTGTTCAACGGTTGGTTCCATGAAAGAACGTGCGCCTCGCTTCATAGTTTCTTCATAAGCAGAAGTAGCATCTTCTACCCAAAGAGCAGCTACTTTTACACCATCTCCGTGTTTTTTTAAGTGTTCATGAATAGGTGAATCTTGCATTAATGGTGTGGTAAGTACAAGTCTAATCTTATCTTGTTTTAAGACATAACTTGCTTTGTCTTTTACTCCAGTTTCAAGTCCGGCATAAGCCAAAGATTGATAACCAAAAGCAGTTTTATAATAATGTGCTGATTGTTTGGCATTTCCCACATAAAACTCTACATAGTCTGTTCCTAAAAGCGGTAGGAAATCTTGCGCTCCTTCAAATATTTTTTCAAGTCCGTATTCGACTGATTTTACTTCTTTTGACATTTTTAATTTATTTTTTTAAACCCTTTAAGAGTTGATTTAGTTTATTTATTCCACCCAAGATTTATAGTACTGTCCATCGTCCAAGCCCATAGCTTCTTCTGTAACCATTAAAGGACGAAAAGTATCAACCATAACCGCTAGTTCTTCGGTAATTGTTTTGCCGATACTGCGTTCCATGGCGCCTGGAGCCGGTCCGTGTGGAATTCCTTTTGGATGCAATGTAATATGACCTTGTTCAATGTTGTTTCTTGACATAAAATCGCCATCTACATAATACAATACCTCATCGGAATCAATATTGCTATGGTTGTATGGTGCCGGAATTGACTTAGGATGATAATCATACAATCGTGGGCAAAACGAACAAACCACAAAAGTTGATGTTTCAAATGTTTGATGCACAGGTGGCGGTTGATGTACTCTTCCAGTAATGGGTTCAAAGTTGTGTATTGAAAATCCATAAGGGAAATTATATCCATCCCAACCCACAACATCAAAAGGATGCGTTGCATAAATAAATTCGTGCATCATTCCTTCTTTTTTTATTTTGATTTTGAAATCGCCTTTTTCGTCATGCGTTTCTAGTTCGGTTGGAAGTTTAAAATCGCGCTCACAAAATGGGGAATGTTCTAAATGTTGACCAGATTCGTTTTTATATCGTTTTGGGGTGTAAAAAGGTGCAAAACTTTCTACATAAAACAATCGGTTTTCCTCGGTGTTGAATTGGATTTGGTAAATCATGCCACGAGGAATTATGAGATAATCTCCATATTCAAAATCGATGTTTCCCATCATGGTTCTTAATTTTCCGCTACCCTTGTGGATGAAAATCATTTCGTCGGCATCTGCATTTTTATAGTAATAATCGGTGAGCGATTTTGTAGGCGCAGCTAATCCGATAGTACAGTCGTTATTTACCAACATTGCTTTTCTGGAATCTAAAAAATCATCTTCTGGCTGTAATTCAAATCCTTTTAGTAATAACGATTTGATATTTTTGCCAATAGCTATTTTTGGTTCAACTGAATACGATTTTGTAATTTCTTTTACTTGCGTTGGTCTGTGAACATGATACAATAAAGAAGAATGTCCATGAAAACCTTCGGTTCCAAATAGTTGTTCATAGTATAAACCACCTTTTGGATTCTCGAACTGTATATGTCTTTTTTGAGGAAAATTTCCAAGTTTATGATAAATAGGCATAGTATTAAAATTAAATAAGTAGATAGTTAGTCAATTTAGAAAATTAATTATCTAATTGACATATTAATTAATTTGAACAGTAAAAAAGCTCATTCAGGATTTCTCTTGATGAGGAATTTTAAGTGTATTAATAATTCGAGTCAGTTTTTTGAAAAAATCATAGACAAATATCGTAAAAAACAAAACAAAAAATCCAAAAAAAATTACTTTTTCGGATTTCTTAAATTAAATATTTGTGTAAATA
>CAISUR010000506.1 GCA_903888655.1 uncultured Bacteroidota bacterium
AAAAGAGTAATAGTTTTAGTGTTCAATTTAATAAAGGCATCTCTCAAATCGGTATCTCCATTAATACCAATATCATTCTTCAATAAGTTGATATTTATTTCTTCTAATTTTTTATAAATGCGTTCTAAAGTACTTTGAACTCTAGTGTCAGGACTTGCATCTATTATCGTCGTAGAGTATTCCATTAAAGATTCTTTAACGAATAATTCATTTTTTCCAAAGTCATTAATATAGGCCTTGGCATTTCTATAATTTTGAGCATTCCCATTTAGAATTACAAAAAGTAAAACCAAAATAGATAACCTTTTGATAATAAATGCTTTTAAAAATTTTGAGGGTGTCATAAAAATGTCTCTAATTTTTGATTAACTGCGATAAAAATAACTTTTTTATTTTCAATAACAAAACAAAATCATCTATTAAAGCGCAAAATAGTACGATAAAAAAATTTTTAAAGTAAAAATTGTAAGTTTATATTTACGTATTTATTTGTCGTGTAATTAATGTTTTTATAAAAGTATAAATTTTAAGAACACAATATATTTTTTAAGGTTACTAAATCGATTGAGTTTATAAGTTTTTATAAAAAGCCATGATTTAATTTTGACTTATGCTTAAATTTGTGTGCCTTTTTTTGGTAAATCTGTAATAATCTAACTAAAAACAAACATAAATAATGAGTATTATAATTAAAGTACACGCAAGACAAATATTGGATTCGAGAGGAAATCCAACAATTGAAGTTGATGTAGTAACGGAGAATGGAGTTTTAGGACGTGCCGCTGTGCCTAGTGGAGCCTCTACAGGAGAACATGAAGCGGTTGAGTTACGTGATGGAGGAAAAGCCTATATGGGTAAAGGAGTTTTGAAAGCTGTTGAAAACGTAAATACTAAAATTGCTCCGGAGTTATTAGGAGTTTCTGTTTTTGAACAAAATCTTATTGATCAATTAATGATTGATTTAGACGGAACAGAAAACAAGGGAAATCTAGGTGCTAATGCTATTCTTGGTGTTTCTTTAGCGGCTGCAAAAGCTGCTGCCAATGAATTAGGATTGCCTTTATACCGTTATGTTGGTGGTGTTTCTGCTAATACTTTACCCGTTCCAATGATGAATATTATCAATGGAGGGTCTCATTCTGATGCGCCTATTGCGTTTCAAGAATTCATGATTATGCCAGTTAAAGCGACTTCCTTCACGCACGCGATGCAAATGGGGACTGAAATTTTCCACAATTTGAAAAAAGTATTGCACGACAGAAATTTATCAACAGCAGTTGGTGACGAAGGTGGATTTGCTCCAAACTTAGCTGGCGGAACTGAAGATGCTATTGAAACTATCAAAAAAGCAGTAGAGAATGCCGGATATAAATTTGGAGACGAAGTGATGATTGCTTTAGATTGTGCTGCTTCTGAATTTTATGTAGATGGAAAATATGATTACACCAAATTTGAAGGGCCAACAGGTAAGATTAGAACTTCAAGAGAACAAGCCGAATATATGGCGGAATTGGCATCAAAATATCCAATTATTTCTATTGAAGATGGAATGCAAGAGAACGA
>CAISUR010000507.1 GCA_903888655.1 uncultured Bacteroidota bacterium
CCGTGTTCGTACACAGAGACAAATTTAAGAAAGATTTTGAATTGTTAAAAAAAAGTTATTAACAAAAAAACGTATTTCATAAAAATAGCAGGCATATTTTACATTTTGCAAAAAAATGTTGTTATTTTTTTATTAAACGAAAAAAAAGGCTGTTCTAATGAACAACCTCCTTTACCTAATTAACTAAAAAACTACAAAAAAACTTTCTTGACTACTTTAATTCCTGATTGTAATTCAATTGAAACAAAAAGAATAGTATTGGTATTCAATAACGCATATATTTTAGAAGATGTATCATTATCTGTATCTGAAATAACTATTCTACCTAGTGCGTCAATAATTTCAACTTTAGCTATTGTTTCCTGTAAGGAATCAATATATATTTTATTGTCTTTAGAATAAACTAAAACATCGGTATTTTTCTCATGTTGAGGCAGCATTAAATTAGGAACAGCATATTGAAGTGTAAATCTAGAATCATAAGTACCTATGGTGGTAGAAAAATTATAGGATTGTTGCTTTAAATTAGCATAAACACCTAAATAATTGTCAACCAAAATTACGTCCTGATTTTCAAACAATCCATCATAATGATCTAATGAAATAGATAAATTACCTGCTATGGTAGAACTATAACCAATGGAAACACTATCTTGATTAGTGAAAGGAGCAACTCTCGACTGAATGGAGCACTTATCATTTTGATTAGTCAAACTATAAAAATCAATAAAATTATTGGCATTCATCGCTTTAGCATCATATAAATCATCAAATTGATTGGTTGCTCCAGTTACATAACTTATCATTTGTTGTTTAAACAAACCTGAATTTCCAGTAAGATTTAACCATATCTTATCACTTATAACAGAATGGATATTTGCATTTGATACAAGATTTTGTTGTTTAAAAAAAATATTATTAAATCCCGTAACTCTTTGGGTATTTTTAAAGACTACCGTTCCCGAACCTAATCCTTCAACAAAAAAACCTTGTGCCGATGCTATATATCGGCTAGCTTGAGTACCTCCTGAACCAGCAAAAGAACCCGATCCAATTCCAGCACCTAAAACAGCATTATAAACCGCATAATCATTTGACGCATAACTATTTGCTGTTAACGGAGTGTTATGAGTCCAAAAATAGAAATTTGGCTTGATTGAAGTGTTATTGTCCTCGTATACTAATTCAGCATCAATCGCACTAGGATAAGGATTTCCAATTAAGTTAACAGCACCATTAGCGCCATTTATTGGTATAGATACATTCCCATTATTAGGAATTCCTATAAAACTTGCAGTATATGGTGCAGGTGTCACTGGATCAAAAGAATTTGGTCCTCTTATAATATATCCTTTTCCCAAAACCATTGTATTTGTAGGAGTTTCATTTAACCAATTATTGGCAATCGCATCATAGGAATAAAATTTATCTGAAGCAGTATTTGGAGATATATTAACCAATGACTGCGATGCAATTGGTGTTGACCAATAAGTATAATCAAATTTTCTAATAGGAGCTGTTTTACGTATGAACGTTGGCGTTGTTGTTGGGGAATAACTTGTATTAATAATAGTATTTGTCTGAACTAAACTTGCTGTATCATTAAAAGTAATTGACCCTCCATTTACTGAAAGTCCATTCGTTAATGTTAACGTATTTCCACTACTGATCGTCACAGCACCACTTGTTACAGTACAACTACAGCCTGTTATATCAATAGTTGAAGTGTAATTAGCCTGAAAATCTATTGAATCAGTGGAAAGTGGCGGAGTATTACCACTCCATGACGAACCTGACCATATATTAGTATTAATTGTTTTAGTAATGACATTACTAAAACCTGAAGAACAAGTTGTATTTGTAACATTGGCTCTAAAATAAATAGTTGTACTTAACGATGGTGTTATATATGAGGCCGTAGTAGCACCTGAACCAGAACTAACATTTGAAAACGGACCTGCTAATAATGAAGCTGATTGCCATTGAATACTTCCCGTACTCGAGGCCAAATTGATGGTAGCTGAACTCCCCTTACAAACAACCGAATCGGCAGAAGCAGTTCCTACCACATTAGAATATGTAACACTTCCTGCATTTGCAACCCCAGTTAAATTAACTCCAGAAATTAAAGTAGAGTTGGTTTCCAAAGTTACTTGTTGGTTTCCAAAATCAATTGTTCCGTTAGCAGTATTTATTGAAGCATTCAAACCAAACACTAAAGTCCCTGAATTGACAAAAAAGTAATTGCTTGAGGAACCTGTAAAACTTAATATTCCATTAATCCTTGCTGTTCCTCCTTGTAAATTAACAGTAGTATAACTTGGAATTGCATCATTAGCTATTATTAAATTAGCATAATTTAAAGGAGATAATTTTTGAAAACTCGCGAAAGAACTACCTCCTCTATTATATATAACCGTTGAAGAACATCCTAAGGTCATAGTTGCGTTGGCATCTACACTAAAAATAGTTCCTTTTGTTGTACCGGTTGGATCGGTTGTAAAAATACCTTGACTTCTTGATCCCGCTATTGAACCATTAATTACAGCATTACCACCAGTAGATAAAGTTATAATATAGGAGGACGAGGCAATTAAAGATGAACCAGAATCAATGACTAAAAACTTTATTGTAGGTGAAGTTGTTAGCGTCACTGATGTGTTATTTGTTATTTTTAATTGATTGTATGTTGAACCCGAAACTCCAATCCCTGTTTGCCCATTGGCATAGGTTAAATTAGTAGTAACATCTGGAGAATTAACTGTTGGTATAATAGCATCCTGAAATATTATTTCATTGTTGCCTGATGATGGAGCTAAAACATTGAATTTAGAATTAGTTCCAAATTTTATCCAGTTTCCAGAAGTTATAGTAAATGTAATGGCAGGAGAAGATCCGTTTCCAACTATTAATCTATTGGCTGTTGAAATTGTATTACTGCCTATTGTCCAAGTTGCAGTAGTAGATACAGCAGTTGTATTTACTAAATAAAAAGACTGTGCATAAGTTGCTGATCCAAAATCTGGAGGATTTGCTCCAGAACCATCTGTATTTACACCCCAACTAGTTAAACTTGCTAATGCTCCTGTTCCATTATAATAATAATTTTTATAACAAGCTCCAGTTAATGCAACAATTTGGGTTGTTGCTCCTGATGCAGATACATTTACATTACCATTGTATACCGAACCAGCACTAAGCCCAGAAGTTAGTCTAATATTTATTATTGTACTAGTTAATGTCCCACTTGAAGGTGTTAGCGTGATAGAGCCTGTCGTATAAGTACCATTTACTGCTGGATTATTGATCTCATATCCTGTAGGCGGTGTAATGGTAACATTACCAGAAATCCCGGTTCCACTTACACTAAATTGTTGAGAAGTAGAAGCTGCCGAAGGAATCGAAGCAAAATTAGACAACGTAGAAGGCGTTGCATTTAAAACAGTACATAAATAATTTTCGTCGCTTTGTCCTTTTACGCCATTATACTCAAAAACATAAACCGAATAATTTGTTCCAACAGAAAGTCCTGATATAGATGCTAGAGAAGTACCCGTTCCATTGTAAACACAATAATATCCCGATGTTCCTATTTGAGAGCCATTACCAAAAGTTGTATTGGCTGTATATGAAGTTCCATCTGTTGGTGCAATAAAAGTACTACTTGAAGGCCCTACAAATACAATACAACCTTGATTATCATTACCACTATTGGGACGAGTCCAGCTAATTGAATTACTAATACTAGTAACTGTGGAAGTAGCTCCAGTTACTTGAGTGGTTGGTTTGTTAAATATAAATTTTATATCATCAATATATTGACCAGTTACAGAAGCTGTATTGGGATATGAAAAAGTAAAAACACCATTAGAAGTACCAGGAATAGAAATTGGTCCATAAGTTCCACCCGAACCATTAGCTATTGTTTTAGTGTCTGAAAAAGAAGAGTTTCCGTCGGTCAATGTAATACTTGAAGGAGCACCTACAGTATTCGCCCAGTACGTTATCGAAGATACACCTCTCAAGACAGTTGTTGTAGCCGAACTAATTTGACCTGTTTTAAACTTTAACGATTTAGAAGCACCATTACCACTCGTATTTGTTAACCCTGAACCACCATCAACTGAAGTCCATGCTCCTAAATTTGTTGAAAAACTAGTATTTGGATAACTTGTTGATAATCCTGTAGTTGTTGTAAAAGATTCTGTATAAGTTGTTGTTTGTCCATAGACATAGCCCCCTAAAAGAAAAAATAATATACCAATTAATTTCTTATTTGAGATTATTTTTTTTAATAGTTCCTGTGAATAGTTTCTTTTCAACATGTTCTTAATAGTTTCGTGTTCGCACACATTAAAACAAAAATAAAAAATA
>CAISUR010000508.1 GCA_903888655.1 uncultured Bacteroidota bacterium
AAATTAAACTTAATTATAAATTAATAAGATGAATACCCTTGTAAATCTGAGTAACTATTTAGTTTCTTTGTTGAAATTTAAAAACCATACAAATGAATATCTCTTACGGACAAAAAACACCTACTTTTCTTTTGGCTATTTTCATAATCCTTTCAAACACATTATTTGCTCAAGAAACCTATGAAGTTCAAGTGTATTCCTCACCAACAACGGCAAAAAACACGACTATTTTTGAACTCCATAGTAATATTTCTCCAAGTGGGCCGAAAAATGAAACCGACTTTACCCATCCTTTGCATGAAACCCTTGAAATTACTACGGGGATTTCAGATAATTTTGAATTGGGATTTTATTTGTTTAACAGAATAAATAATGGTACTTTTAATTTTTCTGGAAGTCACATTCGTCCACGAATTACCGTTCCATCCTCATGGAAATGGTTTATGGGGACAAGTTTATCTATTGAAGGAGGGTATGTTAAAGATAATATAAATAATAAGTATGATGCCGATTATGAAATAAGACCTATTTTTGATAAAACAATTGGTAAAAATTATTTATCTATCAACCCAACTGTTGATGGCTCTTTCACAACCAAAGAAATTTCGTTTTCGCCAAATGTTAAATATTCCTATATGGTAAATACTAAATATTCTCTAGGAATAGAATACTATGGGTCGACTGGAAATCCATTCAATTGGGAAAAATACGACCTACAAACCCATCAATTTTATTTGGTCACTGATTTATATTTAGACACAAAACACGAAATTGAATTTGGAATCGGAAGAGGAACTACTCTGAGTTCGGATGTTTGGAATATTAAACTAATTTTGGGTCAACGAGTTAATTGGACTAATCATAAAACCAAAACATAAAACCATGAGTGATAGTTACGAAGAACAACATTTAAAAAGTTCCGAATTTATAACCGATATGGTTATTGGAATGAGCGATGGATTAACCGTTCCGTTTGCTTTAGCCGCCGGATTGAGTGGTGCCGTTGATAGCAATGCCATTGTGATTACAGCAGGAATTGCTGAAATTGTTGCCGGTTGTATAGCCATGGGATTAGGCGGTTATTTGGCTGGAAAAACCGAACAAGAACACTATGAAAGTGAACTCAAAAGAGAACATTTTGAAGTAGATAATTACCATCAAAAAGAAATTGACGAAGTAAAAGAAATCTTTGCCGATTATGGCATTGATGAAGAGACTCAAGAACATATTGCCCAACAATTATCAAAAGATAAAGATAAATGGGTCGATTTTATGATGAAATTTGAATTAGGATTGGAAAAACCCAACCCAAACAGAGCCCGAAATAGTGCTATAACTATTGGACTAGCTTATGTTGTAGGAGGCTTTTTACCATTATCGGCTTACTTTTTTACAAATAATCCCAAAGACGGATTAATTGTTTCAGCAATAATTACAACACTTTGTTTGTGTGTTTTTGGCTTTTTCAAAGCTAAAGTTACGGGGCAACCTCCAATAAAAGGTGCATTGAAAGTAACTGCTATTGGGCTGGTTGCTGCTGCGGCAGCTTTCGGTATAGCAAAGTTAGTTGGGTAACGATTTATCAAATAATATTTAAAAGCTCTAATGGATTTTAGAGCTTTTTTTTCTCTTAATAACTTTCTGAAAATCTAAAAATCCAGCAATCTAAAAATCGAAAATATCTAATTATCTTTGTCGGAATAATTTTTAACTACATAAAATGTCTGAAATTAAACAACTACAAGATTTTACAACACAAGTGCGAAGAGACATTCTTCGTATGGTTCATGCAGTAAATTCAGGTCATCCCGGAGGTTCATTGGGTTGTGCCGAATTTTTAGTAGCCCTCTACCAAGACATCATGAGCCGCAAAGAAGGATTCGACATGAACGGAAATGGAGAAGATTTATTCTTCCTTTCTAACGGTCATATTTCTCCTGTTTTTTACAGTGTTTTAGCTAGAAGTGGCTATTTTCCTGTTGCTGAATTAGCAACTTTTAGAAAACTAAACACGCGTTTGCAAGGACATCCAACAACTCACGAAGGTTTACCGGGTGTAAGAGTCGCTTCGGGTTCTTTAGGACAAGGTTTATCAGTAGCTATTGGTGCCGCTCAAGCCAAAAAATTAAACAATGATAACCATTTAGTTTTTGCCCTTACTGGTGATGGAGAATTGCAGGAAGGTCAAAACTGGGAAGCCATTATGTATGCGTCTGCAAAAAAAGTAGACAACTTAATTGCAACTGTAGATTACAACGGACAACAAATTGATGGTTCTACCAAAGATGTTTTGAACATGGGTAACTTGAAAGCTAAATTTGAAGCTTTTGATTGGGATGTTTTAGAGATAACAGAAGGAAACAATATTGACGCTATTATTGGCGGCATGAATGAAGCCAAATCAAGAACCGGTAAAGGAAAACCAGTTTGTGTAATTCTTTATACCGAAATGGGTAACGGAGTTGATTTTATGATGCATACTCACGCATGGCACGGAAAAGCTCCAAGCGATGAACAATTAGCCAACGCCTTAGGGCAAAATCCAGAAACTTTAGGAGATTATTAAACTGTCTTATGAGACATTCAATCCACATAACAATAATATTACTTATTTGTTGTCAAAATATTTTTTCTCAAGAAAAATATCATTTTGATAACTATGTTGTTTCAAATGTTAAAAATTACAAAAGTGGTTACACCGATAAAC
>CAISUR010000509.1 GCA_903888655.1 uncultured Bacteroidota bacterium
GAAAATTTATTTGTTTCAAAATATGAAGTAACCAACATTGAATATAATTATTTCCTATATGATTTAAAGACTACAAATCAGGAAAAAAAATTCAAAAAATGTATCCCTGATAGTACACAATGGATAACAAAATTTAAATGGACATATCACGAACCATATATATATGATTACCATTGGCATCATGCATACAATAATTATCCGGTTGTTAATATTACAAAAGAAGATGCCGAGATGTATTGTAATTGGCTTACAGAAAAATACAATGGTTCAAAAAAAAAATAAAGCAATATTTCGTTTACCAACAGAAGTAGAATGGGAAAAACTATCAAATCTGTCAACAGAACAGAACTTTGTATTGTTTAAAAATACTACTAATGAAGAAAAATGTAGATATGCAAACATCAAGTTAAAAAATCACAAATTTGACTCATTTGATGATTTATCATTTGAGGGAACCTTCCTTTTGACAGAAGTAAATAGTGGCAAACCAAATAAAATTGGGTTATTTAACATAATCGGAAATGCTGCCGAAATAACACAGGAAGGAGTAATCAAAGGTGGTAGTTGGGATAATTTTATTGAAGAATGTAATATTGACAAAACTCAAAACTATCAATTGCCTGACCCAAGAGTTGGTTTTCGAGTAGTTAAAGAGATTATCCACTAAAATATGGATTGAAATTCTATAGGTTTGGTTGGCGAATTATAAATTAGAAACAAAATTAACTAGGAACAAATTTAAAACGGTAATTAAAAATTATTTCATTGTTGTATGAATCAATTCTGAGATTTGAAAAGGACAAAAAAATATTGTTTCTTCATTTTATTTTACTCTAAACAAAACCTTTCATAATTCATATCATAAAAGTGATTACTTTTTTGTCCATTCAGAAGGTATCAAACACCAAATAGTAGTAGCTACCGAATCACAGTTTTAATCGCCCACCGATTATCGACTGTAATGCATGCCGATAAAATATTCGTATTAGAACAAGGAAAAATTATCGAACAAGGAAAACACAACGAGTTACTTTTAGATAAAGGATTGTATTATGCAATGTGGAGACAACAGATTGGGGAGAGAAAATAATAAATCTTTACTTTACAAATTTATTGTAAGATAAGCTTTTCTGTTTTAACGAAATCATCCATATACATTTTTACCATATAAATCCCTTTTTGAAGAGAAGATAAATCTAGAGTATTTTTATTAATAATATTATTAGCAGAAAAAACAATCTTTCCAGTAATGTCAATTATTTCTATTCTAGCACCATCATCTGTTGTCAAATTTACTATGCCTTTTGATGGATTTGGAAAGATGTTAACATCTTTTTTAGTGAAATTTGAAATTCCTAGTGAGGTAGTAGAGAGAGCAATCTTTTTTGCATTTACAATTTGTCCATTATTACCATCTAATAACAAAGCTACTAAATCAATGTTATTTTCATTAAAAGATGTTGGTAGTATATAACTAAAATTATAATTATAAGAAACATCATATGTGATTTCACTGGGTATAGATTCGTCAAAGCCATCAAAACCACCTAATAATGCTCGACCAACATTATCATAAACCACTTGATTGGCAGGTACATAATAAGGTAAATTAGCCCAATTAAGCCCTTGCCAATCTATTAAATCTCCTAAGCTACCACCAGAATAAGCATTACATTGAACTGAAACATTGGTTATACCATTCTCTACAATTACTCCTGCCATTTTATAATTTGTATTAACTTGATGCAGTGCAAAATTTGTAGCTGTTTCAAAGGTTAATTCTCTTGTTATTGGATTCCAATTTTGTGAAATTATATCAACTTTACCTAACGGATGTGTAAAACTATTTACCAAACCATAATGACTTGATTGTAAATTTGAAAGCGATGGACTAACAACGTAAGGCATTCTATCAACTGTACCTGTAGGATAGCCATTAACATAGGGAGCTAAACCTGCATCATATTCATTATCTTGCATTGGGTCAAAACCATTAGAGTGATGTACTGCTATACCTATAAAATCATTTGGATAATCATGACTCATATTTTTAATTCCAACATGACCTAAAGGACAATATTGACACCAACTACCGGTTGCTAATTCATAAACCATAGTTGATTGAAAAAACTCGTTTACAACATAACTTGTTATAACAACCTGATCATTAGCCAAATTTTCATCTAAGCCTCCTCCATTTACATTAGAAATCCACACTTTTAAAGTATATATTCCAGGTGTAGGAATCCATTGTGGTTGAAGATTATAACCAGTAGTAGTATTCATAGTTAGGCTTAAACCTGTGAAAGATTGAGTATTTACTATTCCATTGTCAACTTGCCAATTTAAATCAAATGAGAAAATGGTACCTGATTCAAAATTACTTACTTGTGCAACAGTTGTAAATGGTTGATTCAAAACAAAATAAGGCGCTGTATTTAGGATTAATGACGCATCTATCACACCCATTTCTTCAACGCTTACTTTATCAATAAACATATTATTACCCATATCTGAAGTAGCAAGAAAAGTGATATATCCTGACCCTGTTATTCCTTGTGGTAGATTAAAAGTATAATCATACCATCCATCTGAAGTTACAGTTGGCAATATTTGAGAAGATCTACAAATTCCGCCAAGAAAAGTCGCGCTAAATATATCATTATTTGTACCATAATACACTTCTATTTTATCTTCGTTTGTAGGATTCATCAAATCTCTAAACATTTTAAATTTAACAACATAGTTGCTTCCAGTAAAGTTTATTGGTGGTGATGTAAGCCCATAAACATTGCCTGTTGGAACATCATGAGAATTAAACTTTACCATGCCTCCTATACCACTAAATGGCATACAAGTTGGATTTGTTCCTGATGAAACATTTGACCAACTACTTAGCAACGAAGTTCCTATTACATTTTCTTGAGTCCATCCATTCAATCCCGATAAGGAATCAAAATTTTCAGAAAACAATACTTGAGCTCGTCCTTGAAAAAAAACAAATAACAAAATAATTATTGACGTAATCTTTTTCATTTCAAACTAGTATTTGATTTTAGTTATTCGACTAACTATTATTAAAATAATTAAAAGACCTATAATATTGTAAAGAAAAGAAAAAAAATTAAATTAAGTTACTTTTTATTTTTTACATTTAAATGAAAACCAAATTAAAACGGCTTTCAAATATTTGTATCAATCATCAAACAAGGAAAACACAACGAGTTACTTTTAGATAAAGGCTTGTATTATGCCATGTGGAGACAACAAATTGGGGAGCGGAAGTAAATCTGTTTTATTTATTCTAAGGTTATTTTTAATAGAAAAATTGATAAATCGAACTTTAAAAAAAATTAAATTTATAATTTAGCAAGCGTAACAAATTTTAAAATTATGAAAAACAAGTATGTCGATTTTATTTCTGATGAACACTTTTTAGATTGTGTAGCAAATCTTCATAAAGCATACTTAAAAGCTAAAAATAATATTACAAAAAAGAATTTTTACACAAATAAAGTTGATACTATCAAATTAACTTTCGATGCTAAATTCAATGATATTGATGAAGAAAGTTTAATTCAAGCAGAAATATTAAGACAAATTGATAAATCTATTAACAATTCCATTGGAACTTTTCACGAACAAATTTTAGGGGGAATTAATGGGTTTGAAATTGGAAATTTGAGTGGTTTTGATATAAAAGCAAAAGATGATAGTTTGTTTGCTATTTTTAAATTTGAAAAATTATCTAAAAATATCGAAGATTGTATTTTCGAGCAACTAACTAAAGATGCTCAAATATTTAAGAATGCAAAATTTTATTTAGTTGATTTTACAATTGATTCAAAATATAACGAAAAATGGATTATTGGAAATGAAGAATACAAAGTGAGTCACAAAAACGTTTTTAAAATATCTGGAAATTCTTTTTATGATTTGTTGACAAACACTAATGAATCTCTAAAATTAGTTAATGAATCATTCGTGACAATTTGCAATGAAATCAAATTTGCAAAACAGATTTAGCATTTACGTGGTCACTCTTTTTTTCAATATTTGAAATTAATTTAGAATCTCCATCAAAAACTCCTGTATCTAAAATTGCTTTTCCAATCATTTCAATTACTGGTACTGAAACACTATTTCCAATTAATTTCATCCATCTAGCTCTATTTTCAGGTAATAAATAGTTAACTGGAAATCCTTGAATTTTACACGCTTCACTTTTTGTTATTTTTCTAAATGCTCCTGTTTTATAAATTTCTTTAAGAAACTTTTCTTTATATTCAGATTCATTATTAGCTGATATTGTTTTTGTTGTGATAAAGTCATTGGTATCACTAGCCACTAAAGTTGGAAAAATGTTTGATGAAGATAAAAATATCCTGTTTATTCCAAACAAACCAGTACTTATTTTTGTGTTTTTGAAATCGTATCTTATCTCATCACAAACAATAATATTTTTTTCAATTAATAGTTGAAGTGTTTTAGAAACTGATATTTTTTTTAATTTAAAATCTCTATTATTTTTTAATAATTCAACATATAACACATTATTTATACTGGATTCTAAAATGCTTTTTTCATCCTCAGAAAGTAGTTGTTCATCAAATTCTTTGACTAAAAAAGAATATCCTACTTTTTTTAGAATCTCAAGTTCAACTAATTCATCCAACTCATTTTTTGTAATTGTAGTATCTAAATCCTTAAAATGCTTATAAGACAATGGATTTCCGTCAAGATTTCCATAAGCACTTTTTCGTCTATTTTTAAGTAATAAATAGCAAATATCCTTTTGCCTATCGGTTGTGTTTAAAATATCCCAAGAATGAATGGTTGAGTGACCATTTCTTAAATCATTAAATAAAAAATAATCATTTATTCCATTGCTTGTTGACAAACTCATACTTCTTTGTTTAATAATTTCACCAAACAAATTAATATCTACAATTTCATTCTCTTGATTGGTTAAAGTTTCTAAATTAGACAAAATATGTCCTAATTGTATTTTGTTTTTAATTGGTTTTGGTAAAATAAATTTATCAAAATATTCTCTATCCTTAAATCCAACGATATAAACTCGTAATCTATTTTGTGGGACACCATAATCATAAGAATTTATCAAGTAGAAATTGGTATGATATCCTGCATCTTTGATTCTATTTAATATGTAGGTTAAAGCTTCTTTATTTCTCGGATCTACCAATCCTTTTACATTTTCAAAAATAAATGCTTTCGGTTTAGATTGATTTAAAAGATAAATAGTGTCATTCCACAATTGACCTCTATCATCATCAAAACCTAAATTTTTACCTGCAATTGACCAGCTTTGACAGGGAACACCACCAGTAAGTAAATCATGTTTCGGCAACGATTTTATTTTTGTAATATCTCCTAAATTGTAACTTGATTCTTCATTAAAATTAGTACAATAAGTAGAAATTGCATCACTATTGATTTCGCTAAAATTTAAGCATTTTCCACCAATAGCGTTTAACGCTAATCTAAACCCTCCAATACCTGAAAATAAATCTATAAATGTAAATTTACTGTTTCCCATTGCCAATTATTTTAATAATTCTTCTTCAAAATTTGTCGGAGGTTCAATTTTTAAAAACTCTCTATAAATTCTTTCTCTATATTCTTTTCCAAGTAAATTAACTTCTTTGATAAAGTTGTTATAAGTTCCTTTTCCACCGATTAACTCCCAAAATTCATTTCCTATTAAAACGGAACTATCTTGTTGCATATTAAACCATCTCATCGGAAAAGCCCATTTATATTCTTCTTTTTTTCCATAAGGATTATATGGAAGTGCATAATATGCAAAATCTACTTGCTTTGGTTCCATCGCCAATAGTTTAAACATTTTTTCTTTACTTACTTTTGTTTGGTCGCTATTTGGTAAAGGACCTTTAAGTTCAAAAGCATATTTAGTTTTAGTTTCTTTGTTATGAATAAAGACATCACAAACAACACTAACAGGAATTGGATTTCCACCACCAGCTTGAATGTATTTTAATTCTTCCTCCCAATTTGGTTTTATTTTATCGCTTCCTTTTTTATTATGCTCTAATTTGTTTAAAACTTCTTGAATTCGCCTCAAACTTTCACTTCCAACGATTCCTTCTACCGTATGACCCATAGAACAATTTCCGTGTGCTTCAATAGCAACAACTTGTGCTAACTTTTCCCAAACACCGCCAAATGGGGTCACAAATCTTCTTTCAAAATGAGAGCCTTTAAAAATTTCATCAGGAACTAAAGCAGCATATAATGGTTTGTTTGCTCGATGCTCTTCTTTTATAAATGGTTTTTTAATGAGAACGTTTTCCATTACTTTATCCATCATAATAGAAACAATATTTTTTATTGCTTGCGCAACTCTTTCTTGCTTGGTCATTTTATTTTTTTGTGTAAAGTTGGTTTAAAAATTTTATAACTGAATATCCTAATTCTTTAGCCATGTTGACTGGAAATGTTTCTCCAATCTGCTTGTATTGTTGCGCAATAGAACCTTCAAATTTCCAATCGTCAGGAAAAGTTTGTATTCTTGCGTATTCCCTAACAGTAAAAGGTCTTGTTTCTTCTGGATGACATCTTTCGGTTTGTTTTTGAGCTGGACTACAAGTTAAAGTTAAACATGGTTCGTCCCATCCTATACGTCTTGCAATTCCTGTTTTACCTCCACCAAGATGAAAACTTCCGCCCATAAATTCCTTTTGAATATCTAACGGTAAATCTCGCCAGTAACCTTTTTGTGGAACTAAATCTAAAACATCAATCTTACTTTTTGGATATTTTGAACCTTCTGATTTTGGGACATCACAATCAAACAATTCACCTTTTTTCAAAGCATCTTTTAAATTATAAATTTTCTTGTAAGGCTTTGGATATTCATATTTTAAATCAATATCTTTTCTAATTCCAACTAAAATCAATCGCTCTCTTTTTTGAGGAACTTTAAAATTTATGGCTTTCAAAACTTGAACAGGAACAATATTATAACCTATTTCATCCAAAATAGAAATCATTCCTTGAAGAGTTTTACCATTTTCGTGACTTAATAAACCACGAACATTTTCACCAATACAAATAGGAGGATTAACTTCTTTAACAACTCTTGCAAATTCATAAAATAAAGTTCCTCTTGCATCGGCTAAACCTAATTTCTTTCCTGCATAACTAAAAGCTTGGCAAGGAAATCCACCTGTTACAATATCAACTTTATTTTCATATTCAGTAAAACTAAAAGACTTAATATCACCTTCTAAAACATTCCAATTCGGACGATTTTTTCTTAAAGTATTGCAAGCCCATTTATCAATTTCATTTAAAGCGACACACTTTAAACCTGCTTTTTCCATTCCAACAGCTAAACCACCTGCTCCAGCGAAAAGTTCTAAAACAGTATAATCATTATGAGGTTCGACATAATTTGAAAAGGTATCTTGAATATTTTCATCCAAAAAATCAAAATACAAAGTATCAACATCAGATTTTCTATAAACTCTGTAGTTACTCATTGGTTCCCGAACGGCTGGTAATTTTCCATCTTTGTCCCAACGTCTCAAAGTTTCTTTGCTTTTGCCGATATATTCAGATACTTCTGAAAGTGTCATATATTCATTCATAACCAAATTATTTAACCTTACACATTGGTTACAAATTTAAATGAAAAATCGAAATAAAAAACACAGATTTTTAAAATTTCTAAAATTTCTAAAATCTGTGTACCTAACTATTTGAAAGCGATTTATTTCACAAAATCAACAACGTTCTCCAAAGCCTCATGAATTCCATTTACATTCTTACCTTTTCCAGAAGCAAAGAACGGCTGTCCTCCACCATTTCCGTCAATGTATTTCCCAAGTTCTCTAATTACATTTCCAGCATTTAATCCTCTTTCTGCCACTAATTCTTTTGAAATATAACAGTGAATATTTGGCACATCTTCTTCAACAGAAGCCAAAAACACAAACGAATTTGGTTTAGAACTTCCCAATGCCTGTGCTAAATCTTTAGCGGAACTCATTGACAAATCTACTTGTTTTGCTAAAAAGTTAACTCCGTTTACTTCTTGAAAATCTGAAAGTAACGCATTCTTCAATCCGTCAACTTTTTCTTTTAACAATTGCTCAATTTGTTTTTTCAATTTAGCGTTATCATCTTGTAACGTGACCACCGATTTTAAAATATCTTGTGGATTTTTCAACGTTTCTTTGATTTCGGCTAACGTATTTTCTTGATTTGAATAAAAATGTTTCACAGCATCACCTGTAATCGCTTCAATTCGACGAATCCCGGCAGCCACAGCTCCTTCCGAAATTATTTTAAAATGCCAAATATCAGCGGTATTTTTTACATGAATTCCTCCGCAAAGCTCTTTGCTTTCGCCAAATTCAATCATACGAACGTTGTCGCCATATTTTTCTCCAAACAATGCCATAGCGCCTTTATCTAACGCTTCTTTAATGGGAATATTTCGGTGTTCTACCAATTGCAATTGCGCTTCAATTTGAGCATTGACACTGGCTTCAACGTGACGTAATTCGTCGTCGGAAACTTTAGCAAAATGCGAGAAGTCAAAACGTAGATAATTCGGATTTACCAAACTCCCTTTTTGTTCTACATGCGTTCCTAATATATTTCGCAACGCCAAATGCATTAAGTGTGTAGCCGAGTGATTTTTAGAAGTTGACGTTCTTAAATCAGTATTCACTTTAGCCACAAATCCAGCTTCAATATTTTCTGGAAGTTGTTTGGTAAAATGTAGAATTAAATTATTTTCTTTTTTCGTATCAATAATATCAATCGTTTCGTTAGCAGAAACCAAGAATCCTTTATCACCAACTTGACCACCTCCTTCTGGATAAAATGGCGTTGCATCTAAAACAATTTGATACAAAATTCCGTCTTTTTTAGAATCTACTTTGCGAATACGTGTGATTTTTACGTTATTTTCAGTTTGGTCATAACCAACGAATGTTTCTACATTTCCAGGAATCATAATCGACCAATCTTCTGTAGAAACTTCTGAAGCGGCACGAGAGCGCGCTTTTTGCTTTTGCAATTCAGCTTCGAAATCTGCTTCGTTGTAGGTATAGCCTTTTTCTTTTAATATTAAAGCTGTCAAA
>CAISUR010000510.1 GCA_903888655.1 uncultured Bacteroidota bacterium
ACGCGAGCTGGGTTCAGAACGTCGTGAGACAGTTCGGTCTCTATCTACTGTGGGCGTTAGAAATTTGAGTGGATCTGATTCTAGTACGAGAGGACCGAATTGGACAAACCTCTGGTGTATCTGTTGTTCCGCCAGGAGCACCGCAGAGTAGCTACGTTTGGAAGGGATAAGCGCTGAAAGCATATAAGCGCGAAACCCACCACAAGATGAGATTTCTTTTAAGGGTCGTTGGAGATGACAACGTTGATAGGCTATAGATGTAAAGGCAGTAATGTCATAGTCGAGTAGTACTAATAACCCGTAAGTTTATGTGCAAACGAATCCCGAGTCTTACGACTCGGGAGGGAACTTTCTTAGTTCCTGAATCAAGTTCAGGATAAAAATTTTTCTTTATCTCAGTATGTTAAGATATCGCGCTAAAGCGCAGTTATGAGTTGAGAGTTATAAGTTATGAGTTAATAAACTGCAAACTAAAAACTGAGAACTGAAAACTAATGTTTTAAGGTGGTTATTGCGTCGGGGCTCACCTCTTCCCATTCCGAACAGAGAAGTTAAGTCCGATTGCGCAGATGGTACTGCAGTTATGTGGGAGAGTATGTCGCCGCCTTGTTTTTGAAAGACCTTTACAGAAGTAAAGGTCTTTTTGTTTTATTAAATTTTTTGAAAATTGAATAAATCGATATTAAACACATAGTTTAAACCTGATTGCACATACAATAACGCTCTGTTGAAATGCATTTCATTGAATTAAAATTTATTGTAAATAGTTTATCTATTATCTCATTCTTATACTTAATACTATATCTAGGATTGAAATCATTTGGAAAAAATGATGATAGAATGATAAAAAATTCTAATTTTGAGTGCTATTTTGCTGGCTAAAAATTAACATAGCTAAAAAGTAATATAATTTTATTTAAGATTTATTATGTCAAACTTACCTAAAGGTCATCCAAAATTATTAAATGCATGGGCATTTTACGATTGGGCTAATTCTGTATATAGTTTAGTAATTGCATCTGCCGTTTTCCCGATTTTTTATAATTTACTTTTTAAAGTTAGAAAAAATTTTTATATCGAAGTTTTTGGTTATTGCTTTAAAAATTCTGCACTAATAAGCTTTGTTACCGCTGCTGCTTTTTTATGCGTTGCATTGTTTTCGCCATTACTTTCTGGAATAGCAGATTATATCGGAAACAAAAAGATTTTTATGCGTGTATTCAATTATATTGGAGCGTTATCTTGCATTGGTTTGTATTTTTTTGATTTAGAACATATTTTTATTGGATTATTATTTTATTTCTTCGGACTAATTGGCTTTTGGGGAAGCTTAGTCTTTTATAATTCCTATCTACCCGATATCGCTTTTGCTGAACAACAAGATAGCGTGAGTGCTAAAGGATATTCTTTGGGTTACATTGGAAGTGTGTTATTGCTCATTGTAAATTTAGCAATGATTATGAAACCAGCACTTTTCCATATTACAGGAACTTCTGGTGAGGCTTCAATGAAAGCCATGCGATATTCCTTTGCAATGGTTGGCTGTTGGTGGATTTTATTCAGTCAGTATACCTATTATTATTTGCCAAAAGGTAACTCTATCCAGAAAAAAGTTACATTAGCAGTAATATTTAATGGATTTAATGAACTTAAAAAAGTTTGGAAGATTCTTCAATCAGAAACTCAACTAAAGCGATATTTAGGAAGTTTTTTTGTTTTTAGCATGGCAGTTCAAACCGTTATGTTAGTGGCAACCTACTTTGGCGCACAAGAAATTAAATGGAAAGATGCCAATGAAAGTCAGATAGGGTTGATTACATGTATCCTTTTAATTCAAATTATAGCTATTATTGGGGCTGTTTTAACTTCAAAAGCTTCCGCTAAATTTGGGAACATAAAAACGCTTATTTTCTTAAATGCCTTTTGGTTTTTACTATGTGGATTTGCCTATTTTATTACTACTCCTAATGAATTTTACATCATGGCAAGTCTTGTTGGATTGGTAATGGGAGGCATTCAATCACTGGGTCGTTCCACATATTCCAAGTTTTTGCCAGAAACAGAAGATACTGCTTCATTTTTTAGTTTTTATGATGTTTCAGAAAAAATTGGAATTGTAATAGGTATGTTAGTTTATGGAATTATTGACCAAATTACTGGAAGTCCTAGGTTTGCTATTGTATTTTTAGGACTGTTTTTTCTAACAGGTTTAATTCTTTTAACCAGAGTATCAAAAAAATAATTATATTTGAAAAAATTTATTTTTAAAAGTCATGAACAATCAAAAATTTGCATCCTCGATTATTTTCATTTTCTCATTTTTTTTATTGGTTTCCTGTACCAATGAGCCTATTGATCCAGCTTTGTCTGCGCAGTTAGCAGCCGCTAATGCTGCATCAACAAACGGTGGAAATGGAAATGGTACTGGGGGAGGAGGTACATCATCTGGAGATTATTTTCCTTCAGCATTAAATAATCAATGGGTATATACCCAAAATGGTGTTTCGCAGCCTGCCACAAAAATGATTTCAATTGATAATATAAATGGATTTACTTATTATACTTTTAGCCCAACAACAGGAACAGGTTCGACTTCCTCTGCTAGTGCTACACAACGACTTCGTAAGAGTTCTGGAGATTATTTCTTGAAAACAGACGATTATTCTTTTACCTCAAATGGTATTTCAGCCACACAAACTGGATTTGAAGTGCTCACATTAAAGGATTATTTACCTGTTGGCGGAATTTGGACAGGATCATATACGCAAACAACAACATATAATAACCCGCTTATACCATCTATTACGGGAACTACTAATTATACAGGAACTATTTTAGAAATAGGTAGTACAGTTACAGTTGGAAGTACAACTTATAATAATGTTATTAAAATGAAATTACATGAGTCTATCGATTTTGCAGGATCAAATTCAACAGTTGATACCGATTATTGGTTTGCAAAAAATGTAGGGTTAGTGAAATCTATAACTTACGCTGCTGATGGAACAACTCCACAATATACTACTTTGTTAACATCTTATATTTTAAATTAGTTTAATTTTAAAATATTTTAAATCCGTCATTTCGGCGGATTTTTTTTGTGGCATAATCATTGCTCATTTACTATTCTTATCGGTAAAAAGCATTAACCATTCTTTTGGTCATTGTTTCCGTGCCGTATATCGATTTTTATTTAATAACAAATAAGCAAAACTTATATTTGCTTTCATAAAATTTAATTACAAATATCTTATTGACCTAATTTATACCATGTCCAACCATAAAATACTAACTTTTGACAATTTGTCACTTCAAGAGTTTAATACCGAAACCGAATTAATTCCACTTTTAACTCCAGAAGATGAAGAGGAAATGACCAATGAAGAATTGCCATCTTCTTTGCCTATTTTGCCTTTACGTAATACGGTTTTATTTCCTGGCGTCGTAATTCCAATTACAGCTGGTCGAGATAAATCGATTAAGTTAATCAATGATGCTTATGCAGGAGATAAAATTATTGGAGTAGTAGCACAGATAAATGAAGAAGATGAAGATCCTACAAAAGACGACATCAATCAAATTGGTACTGTGGCTAGAATTCTTAGGGTTCTAAAAATGCCAGATGGCTACATTACGGTTATTTTACAAGGCAAAAAGCGTTTTGTAGTTGACGCAATAATTTCTGAAACACCCTATTTAACAGCAACTATTAAAGAAGTTCCAGAAAAAAGACCTGGAAAAGTTGATACAGAATTTACTACTATTGTAGAGTCTATAAAAGAATTAGCTATTGAAATTATCAGAGAAAGTCCAAATATCCCAACAGAAGCTACTTTTGCCATAAAAAATATTGAAAGTCAGTCATTTCTAATCAATTTTGTTTCATCTAACATGAATTTATCTGTAGAAGAGAAACAAAATCTATTGATGATGAATGTATTGAAGGAGCGTGCTCTGGAAACGCTGCGTTATATGAACGTCGAATTACAAAAATTAGAACTTAAAAATGATATTCAATCTAAAGTTCGTTTTGATTTAGACCAACAACAACGTGAATATTTCTTGCATCAACAAATGAAAACAATTCAAGAAGAATTGGGTGGTGTTTCTAATGAGCAAGAGTTTGAAGAAATGCGTCAGCGTGCCAAAACTAAAAAATGGGATGATAAAACCAATAAACATTTTGAAAAAGAGTTTTCAAAAATGCAGCGTATGAACCCTCAGGCTCCTGATTTTGGTATTCAAAGAAATTATTTAGATTTATTTTTAGATTTACCGTGGGAGAAGTTTTCAAAAGATAATTTCGATTTAAAACATGCTCAAAAAGTTTTAGATCGAGACCATTTTGGATTAGAAGATGTTAAAAAAAGAATGATTGAGCATCTGGCAGTTTTGAAATTGCGTAATGATATGAAGTCGCCTATTATCTGTTTAACAGGACCTCCAGGAGTAGGAAAAACTTCTATTGGAAAATCAGTTGCAGAAGCTTTAGGAAGAGAATATGTTCGAATTTCATTAGGTGGACTTCGTGACGAAGCAGAGATTCGAGGCCATCGAAAAACTTATATTGGTGCTATGCCCGGAAGGATTATTCAAAGTATTAAAAAAGCTGGAACCTCAAATCCTGTTTTTATTTTAGATGAAATTGATAAATTGTCAGTCAGTAATCAAGGAGACCCTTCATCAGCATTACTTGAAGTTTTAGATCCAGAACAAAATAATGCTTTTTATGATAATTTCCTTGAAATGGGATATGATTTATCTAAAGTGATGTTTATTGCTACTTCCAATACGATGTCAAGCATTCAACCAGCTCTGAAAGATAGAATGGAAGTTATAAAAATGTCAGGCTATACTACAGAAGAAAAGGTAGAAATTGCTCGCCAACATTTATTTCCAAAACAATTAAAAGAACACGGGTTAACTTCGAAAGATTTAACTATTGGAAAAAAAGAATTAGAAAAAATTGTTGAAGGATATACTCGAGAATCGGGTGTTAGAAGTTTGGAACAAAAGATTGCTCAAGTGATTAGAAATGCGGCAAAATCTGTTGCAATGGAAGAGGAGTATAATAAAAAAGTCACGGTTGATGATATTATAAAGGTTTTAGGTGCTCCGAAATTAGAGCGCGATAAAGCAGAAGGAAATGATGTGGCTGGAGTAGTGACAGGATTGGCTTGGACATCTGTTGGCGGCGATATTCTTTTTATTGAATCATTGATTTCTAAAGGCAAAGGAGTACTTACCTTAACAGGGAATTTAGGTACAGTCATGAAAGAATCAGCAACCATAGCTTTAGAATATATTAAAGCAAATGCTGAACTTTTTGGATTGAATCAAGATATTATAGGAAAATACAATATACATCTCCATGTTCCAGAAGGAGCAACCCCTAAAGATGGACCAAGTGCCGGAATTGCAATGCTTACTTCTTTGGTTTCTTTATTAACTCAAAGAAAAATTAAAAAAGGATTAGCCATGACAGGCGAAATTACTTTGAGAGGTAAAGTTTTACCGGTGGGAGGAATTAAAGAAAAAATTCTTGCTGCTAAAAGAGCTAACATCAAAGAGATTATTCTTTGTCATGAAAACAAAAGTGATATCGATGAAATTAAATCCAATTATCTTGAGGGTTTAACTTTTCATTATGTAAAAGAAATGAGTGAGGTAATCGATATTGCACTAACATCAAATAAAGTAAAAAACGCAAAAGTACTGGATTAAATAGATACTTATTATTTTTTAAAGGCATGTAGAGTTTCCTCTCATGCCTTTTTATTTTTACTTTTTCTATAACGTTAAAAATAATATCTTCGCATTTCCGTTATAAGGTTAGAAAATTATTATTTTCAGTATGTTAAAAAAACTAATTATCTCCATTTTAATACTTTTTTGGACTGTATCCTACAGTCAAATAGGAGGTAAGTCGGTCTATGATTTTCTAAATTTGGTAACTTCTCCAAGACAAGCTGCTTTAGGCGGAAAAGTAATTACTATTTATGATGAAGATGTCAATCAAGCACATTTTAATCCTGCTACAATTAATCAAGAAATGGATAATCATTTAGCAATTAATTATGGGAGTTATTTTGGTGCAGTAAACTACGGAACAGCGGCTTATGCCTATACTTACGACAGACATTTACAAACGTTTCATGCAGGGGTTAATTATGTTGATTACGGAAAATTTCAAGGGTATGATGAAAACGGAAATCAAACAAATTCATTTACTGGAAGCGAGATAGCCCTATCTTTCGGATATGCTTATAATGTTCCATTTACAAATTTGTATTTTGGTACTAATGCAAAATTAATAGCTTCAACATTAGAAAGTTATACTTCATATGGAGCTGCGGCTGATTTTGGAGCGCTATTTATCGACGAACGTAATGATGTCAATTGGGCTTTAGTTGTTAGAAATGTTGGAACACAAATCACTACGTATTCTGGTACTCAAGAAAAATTACCTTTGGAAATTTTAGCAGGTGTATCTCAAGAAGTTGAAAATGTTCCTTTACGATGGCATTTAACTTTAGAAAATTTACAACAATGGAATGTTGCTTTTTCTAATCCAAATAGAGCAGTTTCAAATATTGATGGTACATCAACATCAGAGAAAGTTGGTTTTTTTAATAATGCCTTACGTCATGTGGTTTTTGGTGGAGAATTATTTCCAAAACGCTCTTTTAATTTAAGGTTTGGTTACAATTTTCGTAGAGGTGAAGAATTACGAGTGGTTGATCAAAGGAATTTTTCAGGAATTTCATTGGGTTTTGGCTTAAAAATGGGAAAAGTTAAATTCAATTATTCCTATTCAAGATATACATTAGCAGGAAACACAAGTCTTTTTGGCTTAATTATAAATTTTCAAAACGAATAATCTAACAACTATAAAATTGAAAAACATTACTATTGCAATCGATGGATATTCCTCAACGGGTAAAAGTACTTTAGCCAAACAACTAGCCAAACATTTAGGATATGTATATGTAGATACTGGTGCTATGTATCGTGCTGTTACCTTTTTTGCAATGCAACAGGGTTATATTTCTAAGGATTATTTTGATAAAGAAACTTTAGTTAATGGTCTAGAATCCATTAAATTAAATTTTGTTTTTAATTCAGAAATAGGTTTTGCTGAAATGTATTTGAATAATGTTAATATAGAAAAACAAATCAGAACCATAGAAGTTTCTAATTTTGTAAGTAAAGTAGCCGAAGTTTCTCAAGTTCGTGCTAAACTAGTTGAACAGCAACAAGAAATGGGTAAAAACAAAGCAATTGTAATGGATGGTCGCGATATTGGAACCGTCGTTTTTCCTAGTGCAGAATTAAAAATATTCATGACGGCAAGCCCAGAAACCCGGGCTCAAAGAAGATTTGATGAATTGCAAGCCAAAGGTGATTCTGTTTCCTTTGAAGAAGTTCTTAAAAATGTTCAAGAACGCGATTATATTGATACACACAGAGAAGATTCGCCACTTGTGATTGCGCAAGATGCCATAGAAATTGATAATTCTTACCTTACTAGAGAAGAACAATTTAATACCGTTTTAGAATTGATTGAAGAAATAAGCAATCCCTAATTTCCTCCTTTAAATATTAATTTCTGAATTTTGACAATTTAAAATTTATCATTTGGAAATATAGATATTAATAGTAGATTTACAATTTATTTACATTACAAAATTTTTATTTTTTATGAGTATTAAGTTCAGATTAACTCTTATGAATTTTCTCCAATTTTTTGTTTGGGGAGCTTGGCTGATTTCTCTAGGTGGATATATGGGACAAAATTTCGGACCAATTGAAGGAAGCAGTATTGGTCTTTCAATAGGAAGAACCTATGGTTCAATGGGATGGGCAAGTCTCTTTATGCCGGCACTTCTTGGTATAATTGCTGATAAGTATTTTAGTGCACAAAAGGTTCTGGGGTTTGCGCATATATTAGCAGGAATTGCTATTTATTTTGCATCCAAAGCTACTAATTCAGC
>CAISUR010000511.1 GCA_903888655.1 uncultured Bacteroidota bacterium
AATTCCGCTTTAGTCGTTTTACTAGTTACTATAATAGTATCGGCTGTATCAAGTACCTTCTTTTCGAGCTTTTTATGCTTTTTATCTGCATAGGAAGACAATTTCAATGCTTTGTGATAACCAATAGTCGTCCAAGGATCGCGAAAATCAGCATACCATTTTACAGCAACACAAGCTTTTAATTTCAATCCGATTAGATGCAATGAATGAGGTGGTCCAGATGTAATAATGGTATCAATATCATTCGATTCAATATATTTTTTAAGAAATTTCACTGATGGATTTACCCATAAAAAACGGGCATCAGGGATGAATAAATTTCCTCGTATCCAAAGTAAAAATTGCTCTAAAAATGACTGTTTTTTTGCAGCAGGAATAATTCCTGAACTGATTTTTTTTGTGTTTTTTTTTGATAAAAAACCAGCTAATTGATAAGGTTCAAAGATTTTATTTTTCAGAATAATTGCTTTATCAGAAACCTCAGTTCGCAATCCTTCATCCATAGTGGGATATGTTGGATTTTCTGGAACATAAACAATAGGTTGAATATTAAAATCTGGAAGATACTTTACAAACTTCAACCAACGTTGCACTCCTGGTCCTCCTGCCGGTGGCCAATAGTAGGTAATAATTAGAAGTTTTTTGGGTTCAGTTTTCAAATTTAGGAATTAGATTTTTTATTGATTTTTTCTAACTCCTCAATATCTAAAATATCTTTTTGACGATTTGTAGCTTTTAAAAGATAAGAAATTTCAATAATAGCCATTAATTTTTCAAAGCGTTGTTGTGGCGTCATTTTTCTAATCTCTTCAATATAACGAGCTTTCATTATATAAGGATGCGAATGATTTAACTTGATTGATTTCATATTTAATAAAAAATAGTTAAGCCAAATTTACAAAATTATCTACAATTAATTCTCCTTCTTTTTTCTATTAAAATAAATTCCACCAACCAATAACAACAACATTCCAATTGAACTTACTAAAGTAATCACACTTCCAGTTTTTACAACTTGTGGATTAAACTTGAATTCTATGGTGTGTTTCCCTGCTGGAATTGCTAATCCCCTTAGAGCAAAATCTACTTTTAGAATATCGGCTTTCTTTCCATCAATTGTAGCATTCCATCCATTTTTGTAATACATTTCAGAAAAAACCGCAAAACCATCATTAGCATTAGTAGTAGTATATTTCAAATAATTTGGCTTATTATAAACAAGTTTTATAGTTGCTGTTGAATCAACATTATAAGAAGTTTTATATCCAGTTTTAGAACTAAATTCACTCTGACCAATCGCAGTAGTTTTAGTATCTAATTTATTCAATGCTTTCATTTCAGCATCATTTGATTTTACCGTTTTTAAATTGGTTACAAACCAAGCATTTCCGTTAACATCTGGATTTAAACTTGCTACTTCTTCTCCTTTATCATTTCGTTGAATAATGTATTTAACATTCAACATATTCAAAACTTCTTTATTGTTTTTGGCGATTTGATAATCAAATAACTCTTGCATTTTTCTAGGTCGAACTGCCGAATAACCACCAATAGATTTATGGAAATAAGATGCCTTAGCATTCAAAAATCCTTCTACATCCAAAACACGATAATTGGTGGTGTCTTGCATGATTTGCATGTCTGTTTGTGTTGGTTCAAAAGGAACATCTACCTCTCGGGCGCTAACAAAATCCTTATTGCTCACATAGTTTTTGTCCACAAATACCAGATCGGCAACCATAAACAATCCTACAAGAATAATTGCCGTTTGTTGTGCTAATTTATTTTTAGAATACATCCAAAGTACTAATGCTGAAATTGCTATGAAAAAACCTGAACGCAACAAATCGGCAGCATACAGACTTTTTCTGTCTTCTTTCAGGGCGTCAATAAATCCAACACCAAATGATTTGTCTTGACTTTGACTGAACATTTGACGCAATTGTCCATCCATAGAACCCACAAAATCAAACATATTTCGGAACAAGAATAATAACACCAATAATCCTAATGAGGTAGCAGCAGCTTTCCAGAGACTATTCCATTGTTTTTCTTTGTCGGTTGTAAAAAATGAATGAAATCCAATAATTGCCAAAATTGGAAGACATAGTTCTAAAACCACTTGAATAGATGAAACCGCTCTAAATTTATCATACAATGGAACATAATCAATAAAGAAATCGGTTATTATAGAAAAGTTTTTTCCCCAAGAAAGCACTAAAGATAAAATCGCTCCAGCTAGAAATGCATATTTAATTTTTCGTTTATCGTGATATAAACCTAAAACACATAAAAAGAATACGACAGCACCAATATAAGCCGGAGCTGCAACAATGGGTTGATCTCCCCAATAAGTTGGTGCATACGAATCTACAAACTGTCTTGCTTCCGCCTCAGATGCTCCATACTTAAGCATATAATCATACACTGCCGAATCATTACTTAATTTTTCGCCATTACCACCACCAAAAAGTCGTGGAGCAATTAGATTCAAACTTTCGGCAACACCATAACTGTATTCTGTAATGTAACTTCTATCTAATGTTGAAGCATCTATTTTTTTTGTTCCATCTGGATTAAAAGTTAAATCACTTTTACCACGAATACTATAATCTGTAAATTCTTTGGTAGCCAATAAACTCGTGGCATTAGCTCCAATGGCAAAGAGTAAAGCAACAGCAAAAGTTCCTCCAACCAATAACAATTCTTTGAGCTCTTTATTTTTTATGAATTTGCAAGTATAATAAATACCTAATACCAACAACAAAAACAATAGATAATAGGTCATTTGAAAGTGATTAGCATTGATTTCTAAAGCTACAGCAAGCATTGTCAATAATCCTCCAACTATATACCGCTTCTTAAAAACCAATAGTACTCCAGCTACAACCAAGGGCATATAAGCAATAGCATGAGCTTTGGCATTATGTCCAACGCCAAGAATAACAATCATATAAGTAGAAAAACCAAAAGCTAACGCTCCAAAAAACGCTTTTAAAGGATCGATTTTAAGAACGAGTAACAATCCATAAAATCCTAAAAAATATAGAAATAAATAATCAGCTGGTCTTGGTAGAAAACGTAAAACATCATCCAATTTACCAATATAATCATGCGGGTAATTAGCACCCATCTGGTAGGTTGGCATTCCCCCAAATGACGAATTAGTCCAATAAGGTTCTGCATGATCATTGGCTCTAAAATCATTTTGTTCTTTTGCCATTGCAGTATATTGAACAATATCAGACTGGTAGATTTTCTTACCTTGTAAAACAGGTAAAAAATAAATTAAGGAAATAAATATAAAACCAAGAATGGCTAATAGATGAGGATATAACTTTTGAATTTGTTTCATTTTAAATGTTAAATATTAAATATTAGATTTTAGATATTCCAAAACCCTTAAGTACTAATCGACTTCTTCATAATCGATATACTCTCCAACTTTTTTAGTTTCACGAGGTTTATCGCTTTTGGTAGTTTGGGATTGATTGCTATAATTTTGTTGTTCTTGATGCTGTTGTTGAAATTGCTCACTTGCCTTTTCCACTACTTTTTTTGCTAAAAGAGGTAAAAACAAACGTACTAAAAACTTAATTACATAATAGATAATTAAAAAAAGAAAAATATCTTCTATTAAACCTTGAAAAGTTGCTTCTTGCATAACTTAATTTTTTTTGTCAAAAATACTAAAGTACTGCT
>CAISUR010000512.1 GCA_903888655.1 uncultured Bacteroidota bacterium
AGAGTTACCAGCAGCGGCTATCTTATCAATCTCTGTAAAATCGGTTCCGTTTGTGCTTCTTCTAATGGCAAAATAGTCGCTATTCACTTCTGTAGCTGTAGTCCATTTTATCAAAGGCTTATTGTTGCTGGCATTGCTTACATCAAATGCCTTAATGATGATGGGCAAAGGAGCTGTTGCCGTAAAATCGGCAATCATGCTATTTGAATGTATGGTACAATCATAATGATAGCTTCCTGCCACCATTACAGTATATGAAAAACTTGTTGCACTGGAGGTCATCGGCGCATCCCAACTGTCTGCACCAACTGGTACGGTAAGCGAAGTGGTGGTGTGAAAGCCGCTACTCCAGTCCCATTCTATCACATCGCCAACGGTCACATTCATGTTGCTTGGAGAGAATTGAAAGTTAGAAACAGTTACTATGTGTGTTGTTGCATGGCTAGTAGAAACCAATAATAGACAAATAAAAAGAGGTAGAAATAACTTTTTCATATAGTGTGTTTTTGTTTAGTTAAAATTAAACATAAATTGAGTATTTATTTTAACCATACCACTATTGTTTTTCGTATTTCGCAATAAATTCTTTGGGTTATTAATTGATATACTTGAAAGAGGTGTTTAGTTATAGCATCTTACTAAAGTAATGTGTATCTATCTGATAGTGATTTAGTGTATTCCAGTTACAAACTGGTTCGACTAAAAGGAACAAGTGACCAGCTATTGCTGAACACTAGCTCCAGTGGCAAATTATTTATACACCCTGACAATTTTATTTTGTTGTTATACAAAATAAATCTGCATCTTTACGAAGTACAAAAAGGAGTGTCCGTTAGAAATCAGCTTGTAAGAATCCTCCTTTTGTAAACTTTATTTGAGCGAGTGTTTGTTGGGAATTAGTTTGAGTGATAGAAGTAATGGGATTATAAATCCCTTTTATTGGCAGTTCGGGATGCGTTTCGCTTAACATCCACGAACAGCGTTGCGAACATTTGGACTAGCTGAGAAGCACTAAGCGTTTATTTGATGACGGAAATACAAATAAGTTGTAAGTGATAGGTAGTAAGTAATCAAACGCACTGCATTTTGTTGTGAGTTCTCTATGTTATTTTGGATACCTTCCTAAAAACTAGTGTATACTAGACTTTTCTTACTTATTTAAAAGCAAGTTTTAATATTTAGATGCTAAAATTGCCTAGTTTGATGGTGTTTATTTTAGGATAGGTGAAGTTTATTTAATGTTGGCAGGGTTTTATTTGTCAAATTGTATGTTACCCTGTCAGTTCGGTGTGCTTCCCGCGACATCATGTATGCTAACCTGTCAGTTGGGTGAAATTTATTTACGATTGGGTGGCGTTTATTTTATGTGATTTGGGGTACATTTGAAGGTAAAAAGACGGCTATTCACCACTTATCCTGTATAATCGGAGAGTATGTTCACCAATTATACAGCATGATTGGTGAACAGGATTAAACCCCTATAAAGATTTTGAAACTTTATAGGGGTTGTGGCTAAAGTTTTAAGACACCCGCTGATGTTTGGTCTTCTTGACCAACAACTATAAATGCAGAAGTCCTATATTTGAAAAATTAAACTTCTTATTGCTTGAAGATGGTAGCGAATCCACACGTCGAAGACGATGCGGTAGCCCTAGTAGATGTTAGCGAGTATGGCGTGGACTAACGGGGGAGATGGGGTCATCGCCAAAATGCCCTTATAAAACCTTTCCCTTTTTGATGTTTTTCAAAATTTACATAATACGACTTCCCTAGTGTGATGCCATAATAGACATCTATATTTGAGTTCTCACATAACGTCAGTATTGTTTTTTCAATTTCAGAGCCTGTGCGTGAACCTATATAAACAGCTTTTATAAATTCCGTGTCTATAGGTAAATATTCAGTGTCTTTGTCGTTAAAAAATACCACCCTATATTCTTTTTCATATTTCCATTCTGACTGTTTGTTGAATATTATTTTTTCAATCTTAGTATTCAAATCGTCCAAGCCTTTAACAATAGGGGGGGAATCTGAATAGTTTACTTTTTCAAATAGTAAGTAATCTTTTAAATTACTGAAATAGTCAAACAATTTAGGTTTATACTCAATACAAATGCCTTTATGATTATTAGTATAATGAGACCACATCAAATTGTTTTTATTTGTCTTTGTAAATGAACATAAAGAAATTGTCAACCCTATTGCAGCCCTTTGTTGTTGTTCAGCATTCCAATTGTAACCATTTTCTACTGCAAGTTTTTGCCAATTTAAAAAATCTTCGTTAGTACTTCCCGGATTATCTTTAAAGTATTGTTTTTTATGACCTTCGTCTAATGGGTCAATCTCCAAATTAAACTTCAATTCAAAAGTGTCATTCAAGTTGTATGCTGAGGATAATTTAATAGTTGCTTGTGTCCCTATAAGCTTTTCTAGGATGCTCTCTGATGGTATTGTATAAAATTTAAACATAGTTTGTTGTTGTTTGTAAAAATTTAAAAACTGCCTTTTGTGTTTACATATCTCAAACTAACTTTTTTGATGTGCAATAGTATTATAATTTATATGCCCTTCTTTCTATAAATTAAATATGGTTAGCAATTAAAAGGATACACTTAGAATATCCATGGGTTTATTTTTTACTACTACCAACCCAAGTCATACTCTGTTTTATTGGTAGTATTCAATATCTCTTTCTTCTATATATATCATTTGATAATTTATTTGATTGGCGTGATCTCTAGAAATTCTCTTTGTCCAATTATTATTCTTGTCGTATTCATATGTGTATGTACTAACATCTACAAGCGTTCCTTTGTCATATTTTTTTTCTTCTATTACATTTCCTTTCTCATCAAATGTGGACTTTAACTTGGAAGAATCATTATATTTTTCTACTAAAT
>CAISUR010000513.1 GCA_903888655.1 uncultured Bacteroidota bacterium
AGCATAACTACAAAATCAACTTTTAAAATTTAAAGTTATTGCACAAATTAACACGCTATAATAACCATCATAAATTAATTTAAATTTAAATTTTCTTTTTGTTGTTTTTAATAACTGTTGAAAACTTTCAATTTTTAGAGAAAATAAAATTGAATATAGAGAATAGACTATACAATTTCTAAATTGGTATTTAAGTTATTTAAAATTTCTTTTACTTTTTCAACATCGTTGGGATGTACTTTCAACTGGATTCCGCCGTAAGCATAACTCGCCATTGGATTTACCGAGACTAAATTCTCGTTTTGAAATAAAAACGGAATTCCTTCATTTTCTAAAATCGATTTTAAAACAATAATTTCGTGTGGAAAATTGAATATTGCGATTGTTTCAAATTCAGTCATTTCTAATTTTTTTATAAAAGTACAAAAGTTATATTTTCGATAAATCTTTCTTGTAATAACTATTTACTAATTACTATTCACTAATTTTAAACTTTATTAAGAAAAAGATTATGAGTAAATTCCCTAAAAAATTTGGAAAACCAGCCAAAACGTTCTCGGAAAAGATTTTAAAAATACTATCACAAAATGCAAATAAACCATTCAATTACAAGCAAATATGTGCTGTTCTTGAATTGAACGATACTAAAAGCAGAAACGAAATTATTAAAGATTTAAAAATTCTTGCTGCACAAAAGGTTATCATTGAAAGTGAACCAGGAAAATATCTAGTTAAAGCAGTAAGTCAAGATTATTACGTAGGAACTATCGATATGACCTCCCGTAAAACTGCCTATTTTATTTGTGAAGACTTTGAAGATGATGTTTTTATTCCCACAAATAACTTGAATCACGCTTTAGATAAAGACAAGGTTAAGGTTTATGTTTACAATCGCCGTCGTGGTAAAAAACCTGAAGGCGAAGTCATTGAAGTTTTGGAAAGAAGTAAAACCGAATTCGTTGGTGTGATTGACATTCAAAAGAATTTTGCTTTTGTATCTACCGCCAATGCTAAAATGTATACCGATATTTTTATTCCGAAAGACAAATATTTCGGCGCTGAAAACGGAGATGTTGTCGTGGTAAAAATTGAAGATTGGCCAAAAAAAGCCGATTCGCCATTTGGTTCGGTCATTAAAGTATTAGGAAAACCTGGTGAGCATAATACCGAAATTCATGCGATTCTTGCTGAATATGGTTTACCCTATGATTTTCCAATTGAAGTAGAAGTTTTTGCACAAAAATTAGATACTGCGATTCATCCCGAAGAAATTGCCAAACGTCGCGATATGCGCGATACGTTAACATTTACCATCGATCCAAAAGATGCTAAAGATTTTGATGATGCCTTGTCTTTTAAAAAATTAGAAAATGGCAACTTCGAAATCGGAATTCACATTGCCGATGTGTCGCATTATTTGCAAGAAGGAACCATTTTAGATGATGAAGCATACAACAGAGCTACTTCGGTGTATTTAGTCGATCGAGTGGTTCCAATGTTGCCCGAAGTGCTATCCAATTTTGCGTGTTCGCTTCGTCCGAATGAAGAAAAATATACGTTTTCTGCTATTTTTGAAATCGATCATAAAGCTACAGTGATTAACCAATGGTTTGGAAGAACGGTTATCAATTCGGATCAACGATTTTCGTATGAAGAAGCGCAAGTTATTATTGAAACCAAAGCTGCTACAATTCCAGCTGAAATTTCATTAACTGGAAAAGAATATAAAGCATCTGATGCAATCACAGAAGCGACTTTAAAATTGGATGAATTGGCTAAAATTCTTCGTAGAAACCGAATGAACAATGGTGCCATATCCTTTGATAAAGTGGAAGTGAAATTTAATTTGGATGAAAACGGAGAACCCGAAGGTGTTTATTTTAAAGTTTCGAAAGACGCGAATCATTTGATTGAAGAATTCATGCTTCTTGCTAATAGAAAAGTAGCCGAATTTATCGGAAAACAAAAGAAAACTTTCGTTTATAGAATTCACGATGAACCTAATGAAGACAAGCTTTTTGCAATGCAAGCCTTGATTTCTAAATTTGGTTATAAGATTGATTTACGGGAAAAGAAAAACATTTCTAAATCGTTAAATCAATTAATGTCTGATGTTAACGGAAAAAAAGAACAGAATTTAATCGATACGTTAGCCATTCGAACGATGAGTAAAGCCAAATATTCTACCGAAAATATTGGTCACTACGGATTAGCTTTTGATTACTACAGCCATTTTACATCGCCAATTAGACGTTATCCCGACGTAATGGTACATCGATTACTGCAATATTATTTGGATGGCGGAAAATCGGTTTCTGCAGAAGTATATGAAGAAAAATGCGAACATTCTAGTAATATGGAAAGTTTAGCCACCAACGCCGAACGCGATTCGATTAAATACATGCAAATTAAATACATGCAAGACCACAAAGACGAAGAGTTTTTGGGTGTTATTTCGGGTGTTACCGAATGGGGAATTTACGTTGAAATTGTATCCAATAAATGCGAAGGAATGTGTAGAATTCGCGAAATTAAAGACGATTATTACACCTTTGATGAAAAACAATATGCCTTGGTTGGAGAAATTTCTAAGAGTTTACTACAATTAGGTGATGAAGTTTACGTTAAAGTAAAAAATGCCGATTTAGTGAAGAAACAATTGGATTTTACTTTCATTAGAAAAAACGAGTAATTGGTAACGGAAATTGTCATCCAAAGCGTAATCGTAGGATTTTTACAAATTAATCATCATGAAAAAAATAGTTTATAGTTTATTATTTATCAGCTCAGTAGCTTTTGCACAGACTGAAAAAAAAGTAAGTGATTTTACCAAGGTAACGGCTTTTGATCAAATTGATATTATTTTAATTCAAAGTACTGAAACTAAAGTTTTACTGAATGGAAAAGATTCTGATCAAGTTGAATTAGTGAATAAAAATGGCGAATTAAAAATTAGAATGCCTTTAACTAAATTATTAAAAGGAGATAATATTTCGGTAACGGTTTATTATAAAAAAATTGAAGCATTAGAAGCTAATGAAGGATCTAGAATTGCTACAGAAGCAACCTTAAAATCTACAATATTTGATTTAAAAGTCAAGGAAGGAGCACAAATAAAAGTAAAACTAGACGTAGATAAATTAACGGCTAGAGTCGCCAATGGTTCTGTGATTCACCTCGAAGGAAAAGCTAAAAATCAAGACGTTTTAGTAAATTCTGGAGGGAAATACGAAGCTGAAAAACTCGTTACTAATCAAACTGTTATCACTTCTAATGCTGGTGGCGAAGCGGATGTTTATGCAACCGATTTAGTGGATGCCAAAGTAAGAGCAGGTGGTGATATTTTAATTTATGGCAAACCTAAACAAATCAATAAAAAAATAGTTTTGGGAGGTTCTATTGAATAAGCAAAATAAAGAGTTTGTATAAATGAATAAAAATTTGTGTAATTTGCATCAAATTTCGATTTAAAATACATCCATGCTCAACGACATTATTTCTGCAATACCATTAGGTTTCTTTTTAAGTTTTATGATTGGTCCAGTATTTTTTGTACTGTTGGAAACCAGCGTTGTAAAAGGTTTTAAAGCGGCTATTATCTTTGATTTAGGAGTGGTTTTAGCCGATATCATTTTTATTTTAATAGCTTATTTTAGTAGTTATCGATTGATAGAAAGCATTAAAGATGATCCTGCATTATTTATTTTTGGAGGATTAGTGATGCTTACCTATGGTATTATTTCTTTCGTAAAAAACAGAAAGGAATCTAAGAAAGGAATCGATGAAGAAGAGGCTAAAGGATTAGAAAAAAACAATTACGTGTCATTATTTATCAAAGGATTTTTCTTAAACTTTATCAATATTGGAGTTCTCGGATTTTGGTTAGCCATTCTAATAACCATTGGACCACAACTGGAATTAAAAGCATCTCGAATGATTACTTTTTTCTCTACATTGATTGCTACTTATTTCATTACCGATATTTTCAAAATACTATTAGCAAAGCAATTGCGTAACAAATTAAACCCAAAAAATATTCTAATCATTAAAAAATTCATCAGTATTATTTTGATAATTTCAGGCATTTTTTTACTATCACAAGGGTTATTTCCAAAAGATAAAAAGATTGTAAATTCAGCTATTGAAAAATTAGAAGAGCGCAAATAATCTACCTCATGCAGAAAAAAATAAGCTTACTGCTGTTGTTTTTTTCATTTTCATTTTATGCCCAAAATGATACGATTTCGGTTGTAAAAAATTCAAATATAGCTGTGGTTTCTGCTGATAAAATGAATGTGGTTTATCGAGGTTTACAAAATCTTATTTCAATTGCAGTACCTAGTTGTAGATCATTTGAAGCAACAGGAAATGGATTATATAAATATGCCGAAGGAAAATATCAATTGATTCCTGGAGCTGGTTTAGAATCAATAATAACTTTAGATATTGTTTTAAATGATGGTTCGACAAAAAAAGAAGAACATAAATTTAGAATAAAAAATTTGCCTAGAATATCAGGGGCTATTAATGGATTAACCTGTAATCAATCAGTAATTTTGATGTGTAAAGAAGAACTTAAAAATGCTATAATTTCTATTGATTTTACTAAAGATTTTCTATATGAATTGAAGTTTAAATTAGAACAATTTGTCGTTAAAATAGGTGCTAGTAGTATAGTAATTAGTGGAACTAAGTTTAATAAAAAAGTCATTGATATAATTGACAAACTTCCATTAAATTCAATCTTCGAAATTCAAGATTTAAAATCAGATATACATTGTGAAAGTTGTTGTTTTCCTGTAATTAATCCAATTAAAATAATGATAGTTGAAGATAAAAAATATAATGAATATGAAGAGGATAAATAATCTTTTATAAAAATATAAATAAAAAAAACACATACATTACTGTATCTCTTTCAGAGGTATCAGACTCATTCGAACTTTCTTTAATTAATTTTTTCTAAAAATTCAACATAAAAAAACCCTCAAGTTTCCTTGAAGGTTTCAGAGGCATCGTCCGGATTCGAACCGGAGTAGGAGCTTTTGCAGAGCCCAGCCTAGCCGCTCGGCCACGACGCCAATTATTTATTGGATTGCAAATATATAAAACAATTGATAATTAGCAATTCATAATCGACAAATTTTGAATATTCGTAATTCGTAATATCAAATCCGTAATTTTTTTAACTTCTGTATTCCTCCATTTCAATAGTAACCGCCTCTACATCACCACCAATAGGAGGATTTAATTTAGAAACAGCTAATAAAATTCGGGATACCGACGGAATTTCTTTAAAAATTCTCATGATGATTCTATTAGCCACATGCTCTAATAATTTTGAACGAATCGCCATTTCTTCTTCTACAATTTTGTTTAAAAGCACATAATCAACGGTGTCTTTCAAATCATCTGAAAGGGATGATTTTCGTAAATCGGTTTTAATTTCTAAATCAACGCGGTAGTCTGAACCTATTTTTGCTTCTTCTTCAAGGCACCCATGAAAAGAAAAAGTTCTTATATTTTGTAATTTAATAGTTCCCATTTGTTTTATTTTCAGTTGAAATAGTTTAAAAAAGAATGCATCTATGTTCTATTCTCTCTATTCTATCATCTAAATTTTTATCTTTGCTAAAATTACAAAATAATTATGTCAACAGAAGAAAAGTCTCTGAATTTTATCGAACAAATAATAGAAGAAGATTTAAAAAATGGTTTGTCGCAAGACAAATTACGTTTTCGTTTTCCGCCTGAACCTAACGGCTATTTACACGTTGGGCATGCAAGCGCTATTTGTTTAAATTTTGGATTAGGAATCGATTATCAAGCCCCAGTTAATTTGCGTTTTGATGATACAAATCCAGCCAAAGAAGAGCAAGAATATGTTGATGCTATTAAAAAAGATGTAGAATGGCTTGGGTATAAATGGGATACTGAATGTTATGCCTCTGATTATTTCCAAAATTTATACGATTGGGCGGTTGAATTCATCAAAAAAGGAAAAGCGTATGTTGATAGTCAAACGTCTTCAGAAATGGCTGAACAAAAAGGAACTCCCACTACGCCAGGAACCGATTCGACCTACAGAAACCGTTCTGTTGAAGAAAATCTTGACTTGTTCGAGCGAATGAAAAACGGGGAATTTGAGGAAGGAACTCATATTTTACGTGCTAAAATCGACATGAAACATACCAATATGTTAATGCGCGACCCGATTATGTATCGTATTTTACACAAACATCATCATCGAACTGGTGACACATGGTGTGTGTATCCAATGTACGATTGGGCACATGGCGAAAGTGATTATTTAGAACAAATATCCCACTCGTTTTGTACGTTAGAATTTTTGCCTCACAGAGAATTATACGATTGGTTTTTAGACCAAGTGTACGATGTATCAAAGGTGCGTCCAAAACAAAGAGAATTTGCCAGAAGAAATTTATCACATACCGTTGTTAGTAAACGAAAATTATTGCAATTGGTTGAAGAAAAACATGTTACGGGTTGGGACGATCCAAGGATGAGTACGATTTCTGGAATGAGAAGACGGGGTTATACTCCAGCTTCCATTCGAAATTTTGCCAAAACCATTGGTATTGCAAAACGCACGAATTTAATTGATGTATCGCTTTTAGAATTCTGTGTTAGAGAAGATTTAAATAAAATTGCACCTCGTGTGATGGCTGTTTTGAATCCTGTGAAATTGGTAATTACGAATTATCCAGAAGGTCAAGAAGAATGGTTGGAAGCCGAAAATAATCCAGAAGAAGCCGTAATGACTTTTAGAAAAGTGCCTTTTTCAAAAGAATTATATATTGAAAGAGAAGATTTTCAAGAAGAAGCCAATAAGAAATTTTTCCGATTGACTTTAGGAACCGAAGTTCGATTAAAAAATGCCTATATTATTAAAGGTGAAAGTGTTGTAAAAGATGCTGACGGAAATATAACCGAAATTCATTGTACCTACGATGTCGACTCTCGAAGCGGAAGCGGCACCGAAGCGAGTCAACGAAAAGTGAAAGGAACCATTCATTGGGTTTCTACAGCACATGCTATTCCGGCAGAAGTTCGTATTTATGACAGATTATTTTCGAATGAAAGTCCGGATGGAAATAAAGAAATCGACTTCAAAGAATTCATCAATCCCAATTCATTAGAAGTGATTACAGGATATGTGGAACCAAGTTTGCAGACTTCTAAAGATTTAGATCATTTTCAATTTCAACGGTTAGGTTATTTTTGTGTTGATAAAGATTCTTCTTCCGAAAAATTGGTTTTTAACAAAACGGTTGGCTTGCGAGACACTTGGGCAAAAGTAGAAAGCAAAGAATAAACTAAAATAGATTTTACAAATAGAAAGCCAGCTTAAAGTTGGCTTTTTCTATTATTTAAAATTACTATTAAAATTTATAAAACCATTTAATTTTATTATTAAAAGCGACTTTCATAATTTAATTTTAATCCATTTTTAAAAAAAGGTAATATTATTCGACCAAACCACTAAAAAACATTCGTTATTTCGCATTAAAATAAGTTTTACTTCTTTAACTACGATTTAACACTATAATTTTTAATTTTTTTGTATCTTTAATAGATTAAATTAAAAAAACATGTCAAGTAAAACAGGAAATAGCGTTATTGCACTTTTAGCAGGCGCTGCAATCGGAATTGGATTAGGAATTTTATTTGCTCCAGATAAAGGTTCCAAAACCAGAGAAAAAATGAAAGAAGGTTTTGATGATTTAAAAAACCAAGCCAATTCGAAATGGAATTCGCTAGAAGAAGAAACCAAAGAAAAATTTTCAAAAACCAAAGACGATTTGATAGAAACAGTTGAAGACTTACTTTCCAATTCAAGTTACAAAGCAGAAGAAGCCATTACTTTTTTGGAAGAGAAATTAGCGGAGTTAAAAAAGCAAAACGCCAAACTTCAGAAATAATGGCATTTGAAGAACTAAAAGAAAACACCGAAGCGATTCAAGAAAACGCCAAAGCTTTTATAGAAACCAATATTGCATATTATAAACTTTGGGGTTTTAAAGTTGCAATGAAATCAACAACGTTGATATTAAAATTCTTCTTAATTGCTATCTGTTTGATGATTGTTTTGCTGTTTATTTCGATAGCAGGAGCAATGGCTCTAGGACAATTATTTGGTAGTTATCCCATAGGATTCCTTGCCGTAGCAGGTATTTATTTAGTTTTAGCATTACTATTATTTTTAGTAAAAGATAAAATAGTAGAAGGTCCAATTCTAGAAAAATTCTCCGAAATATTTTTTAACGACTAACTTATGGAAAAGAAAAAATATTCTTCCTACGCTCAAATCGAACACGATTTAGAAATTTTAAAAGTAGAAAAAGAAATTCATTACCAAAGAATGCTTTTAAGTATAGAAAAAACTAAAGAAAGTATTATTCCTTCCAAAACCGTTTCCTTTGTTGAAACTATTTATGATAATGTGTTTTCTGGAAGTATCGGAACGATTATCAAGATGGCCATTCCTTATGTAATCAATTGGTTTATAAACAGAAAAAGAGGCTATTAAGCCTCTTTTTATTTCATTCAAACTACATTATTGTTGTGGATCTGGATTAGAAGTATCCGATGGATTGTAATCCGTTGACGTATGATTTTTATTTTTAACTCTTGGAGTTTGTTTTTTCATTTGCTCTCCAATAATATTAGAAGCCGTTAAACTCGTTACCATACTATTCAGCATATCACTAGCGGCTTGTGGTGAATTGGGTAATAAAATAAGGTTAGAATTCGTATCGGCACCAATTGCTTGAAGGGTATCATAGTGCTGCGTGATGACAATTAAAGCTGATGCTTCTTGTGAATTGATTCCCACATTATTCAATACTTCAACACTTTCAACCAAACCTTTTGCAATTTCTCTACGTTGATCGGCAATACCTTGACCTTGAAGTTTTTTACTTTCTGCTTCTGCTTTAGCTTTGGCCACAATTCTAATTCGTTGTGCATCCGATTCGAACATAGCTGCAGTTTTTTCTCTTTCGGCGGCATTAATTCTATTCATGGCATTTTTCACTTGAATATCTGGATCGATATCGGTTACTAAAGTATTGATAATATCATATCCATAAGCCATCATGGCTTCGTTAAGTTCTCTTTTAACCGCTACAGCAATATCGTCTTTTCTCACAAAAACATCGTCAAGAATCAATTTTGGAACTTCGGCACGAACCACATCGAATACATAGGCTGTAATCTGATCGTGAGGATATTCTAATTTGTAAAACGCCTCATAAACATGCTCTTGAATTACTTTAAATTGTACCGAAACTTTCATTTTTACAAACACATTATCTTTAGTTTGTGTTTCAATAATCACATCTAATTGTTGAATTCTTAGATTGACTCTTCCGGCAATTCTATCAATGATAGGTAATTTTAGTTGTAAACCAGAGTTTCGAATACTGATAAATTTTCCAAAACGTTCAATAACTACCGCTGTTTGCTGCTTCACTGTAAAGAAAGAAGACAGAAAGATAAACAGGCCCAGGATTAAAATAACAATGATAATTGGATTCATATATAATATTTTATTTGTTAATATGATTATTATACGAGAATACTGTATGTTTGTTACAAATTAATTTTTTTAAAATGAAGAATACTTTTTTAACGATTACTTGTCTGGTTTTTACCTCTTTTGCTTTAGCACAATACAATAATCGAGACGGAAACCGAATAGGAATTTCGGGGGGAATCAATCAATCAACTTTAATGGGTTCTAATTTTTCTACCAAACCAGGAAATGGTTTTGCAGGCGGACTTTCAGTGAGAGGAAATTATTATGATAACTGGAGTATGATTTATGGAATGCAATTTTTCGTCAATAAATTTTCATTAGAATCCACTCTGAAACAAGACATTGATTACAGTCTTTCCGGGGTTCAAATCAAACTTTTACTGAGTTATAACATTATTAAAGACCATGTTTCGGTTGATTTTGGTCCGGTTTTACAAGTCAATGGAAAAATGAGCATTAGTGGCGCAGATGAAAATAAAACTCTTAACGGGACTATATTGAAAGCCAACGATATTATTGATGTTTCAAAAATAAACGGAAATGCTTACTTCGGAATTTCGGGTGGAGGTAAAGTCGTAAGAGCTTTAATTTTCTATCAATATGGGTTTTCTAATATTTTTGGCAACCTGAACAGCCAAGACAATTTAACATTATTAAACGGAAATCAAAAGTTCAAAGGAAACATCGGAACTATTAGCGGTCAGATTATCTTTAACTTATAATAAAAAAGCCCTGAATTTACAGGGCTTTTTTATTATAAACTAGCAATCGCTTTTTCCAATCGCTTTATGGTTTCGTCTTTTCCTATCAACTCAACTATATCAAAAAGATGCGGACCTTTGAGCGCGCCTACCAAACTCAATCTAAACGGTTGCATTACTTTTCCCATTCCAATTTCGTTTTTCGTCATCCAATCTTTGACAATAGTTTCGATGTTAATTGATGTAAAATCTCCAATATTTTCTAATACAGAAATCAATTGTTGCATTAAATTTGGCGTTTCTTCTTTCCAATTCTTAGCTGCTTTTTCATCGTAAGATATTGGAGCAACAAAGAAATAATCGGCTAATTGCCAGAAATCGAAAACGAAATTAGCACGTTCTTTTATTAAAGAAACAATTCGGATTATATTGTCCCAATTTAAATCGTAAACGTCAAATCCTTTTTCGCCTAGAGTAGGAGCAAAGGCTTTGGCCAAACTTTCATCACTTTGTTTTTGCAAATATTGATGATTGAACCATTTGTTTTTTTCGGGATCAAATTTGGCGCCCGCTTTATGAACCCGATTCAAATCAAACTTTTCAGCTAATTCTTCTAACGAAAAAATCTCTTGATCGGTACCATCATTCCAGCCTAATAACGCTAAAAAGTTAACCACAGCTTCTGGAAAAAATCCGTTTTCCCTGTAACCCGATGAAATGCCTTCTTCCGTTTTCCATTCTAATGGAAATACTGGGAATCCCATTTTATCGCCATCACGTTTCGATAATTTTCCGTTGCCTATTGGTTTTAAAATCAATGGTAAATGAGCAAATTCTGGTGCTTCCCAACCAAATGCTTTGTACAATAAACTATGCAATGGCATTGACGGCAACCATTCTTCACCACGAATGACATGTGAGGTTTCCATTAAATGATCATCCACAATATTCGCTAAATGATAGGTTGGCATTCCGTCCGATTTGAACAACACTTTATCGTCTAATAAATTCGTTTCAAATTTGATGTCACCACGAATAATATCATGCAAATGCAATGTTTCGTTTATAGGTGTTTTAAATCGGATGACATAATCTTCGCCAGCAGCAATTCGTTTTTCAGTTTCTTCTTTTGAAATGACTAAAGATGTATCTAATTTTTCACGATTGTGCCAATTGTAAATGAAGGTTTTTCCTTCAGCTTCATGTTGTTTTCTATGTGCATCTAATGTTTCGGCGGTATCAAAAGCATAATACGCCCAACCCGAATTGATCAATTGATCAGCATATTGTTTGTATAAATGTTTGCGTTCCGACTGTCGATAAGGTCCAAATTTTTCATTCTTTCCTACGGTTTCACTTGGTGCAATTCCCAACCAATCTAAAGCTTCCATGATGTATGCTTCGGCACCAGGAACAAAGCGATTTTGATCGGTATCTTCAATTCGCAAATAAAAAACACCGTTATTTTTCTTGGCAAATAAATAATTGAATAAGGCAGTTCTAACACCACCAATATGTAAAGGTCCAGTCGGACTTGGTGCAAATCGCACACGAACTTGTTTAGACATGATTGTATAATTTGAGCAAAGATACAATTTGCTATTGAAATTGTTATTGAGATTGATTTTTGTCTTTAGTAAAGAATTAACTTTTATTCTTGCAATAAATTATTACTTTTATCGGTCATAAACAAATGATTAACAATTGTGGGAAATCAAAACATTATTTACGACAAACTTGAACAGTTTATTAAGAAGTTTTACACAAACGAATTACTACGTGGAACAATTTTCTTCGTCGGAATTGGATTGATTTATTTTCTTTTTACATTAGTTGTAGAATATTTCCTTTGGTTAAAACCAGCAGCAAGAACTATTTTGTTTTGGACTTTCATTGCTGTTGAACTTTTTCTTTTAATTCGTTTTATAGTATTTCCAATATTCAAATTATTTAAACTTCAAAAAGGAATTAATTATAATGATGCTTCTAAAATTATAGGAAATCATTTCAATGAAGTAGGAGATAAGCTTACCAATTTTTTGCAATTATCTCAAGACACTAATTCATCAGAATTATTAGTTGCTTCTATTGACCAAAAAGCTAATACGTTACAACCCATTCCTTTTAGTAATGCAATCAATTTTAGTAAGAATAAGAAATTTTTGCCTTTAGCTATTATTCCAATTTTATTCGTTGCTTTTTTCTATTTGTCAGGAAACAGTAATTTTATTTCGCAAAGTTTTAATCGTGTGGTTCATTACAAAGAACAATTTTTACCACCGGCTCCATTTGAATTTCAGTTGTTAAATAAAAGTTTGCAAACAGAACAAAATGAAGATTTTTTGGTCAAAGTCAAGACAATTGGTAATGTAGTTCCTGAAAATGCTTTAATTTTTATAGGTGACGAGAGTTATTTTATGGAAAGCAATAAGTCGGGCGAGTTTCAGTTTATGATACCTAAACCTAAAGCTAATCTTGAATTTCATATAGAAGCTAATACTGTTTCCTCAAAAGAATATGAGTTGAATGTCGTTACAGTTCCATCGATTGCTAATTTTGAAATGGTTTTAAATTTCCCAACCTATCTTAACAAAAAGTCTGAAGTTATTAAAGGAACAGGAAATGCAGTTATTCCAGAAGGAACTCGTGTAACATGGAGAATGAATACCTTAGCAACTCAGAAAGTTGAATGGATAGACGCGACAACAAAATATGGTTTTATAAAACAAGAAAATCAGTTCTTATTGTCTAAAAATATAAGTCAAAATACCGATTATCAGATTGTTACTTCAAACAATAAGGTGCAGAATTATGAGAAGTTAAATTATCAAATTTCCGTCGTTAAAGATCAATACCCAACTATTTCTGTAGGAAATGCGCCAGATAGTCTTAAAATCGAAAAAAACTATGTTTTAGGACAAGTTTCTGATGATTATGGGCTTTCCAAATTACTTGTGGTTTATTATCCAAAAGATAAACCTAATTTAGTAAAACGCGGAACAATTGCAGTAAAGCATGATGTGTATGATCAGTTTGTGTTTTCTTTTCCAAGTAATCTTCCTGTTGAGCAAGGAGTATCTTATGAATATTATTTCGAAATTTTTGATAATGATGCTGTTCATAATTTTAAAAGCACAAAATCATCTGTTTTTTCTAATAGAATTGCTACAGAATCCGAAAAAGAAGATCAAGTTTTGCAACAACAGAACGATAATATTAATTCGTTAGAGAAATCTCTTAAAACGCAAGATAAG